>CAYICV010000032.1:2232-6035 GCA_964362035.1 Candidatus Woesearchaeota archaeon
GTCATTTTCTCTGCAGCCATCGCTCATCACTCACTCAACGTCTGTAAATAACTTTTTGTCAAGCATCTCCAGTTTCTGCTTCAGCTCAGCCAAATCGCGCTCCCAAGCAGCAAGCTCTTGCTCCTCTCGCATTCTGATCTCTCTTAACTTATCAAGCATAGAAGAGGCTCTTCTAATTCTTTCCTTAATCTGTCTCAACTGTTCAACTGAATCCTGGAATTTCTCAATTTTCACAAAGACTGGCCTCTCAACAGGAGAGCTCTTCAATCTTCTTGCTCCAGCTGCAGTAGGAGATAACTCGGGCATCTCACGCACTTGTTCAGGAAATTCTGGGAAATAAGGCAATGATGACAGCGATGGCAACGCAGGCAACTCTTCTCCCATCTCAATTCTCATAGGTTTTAAGAATCCCTTTGTTTTAGTTGCGGTTAATTCTGGCATTCTAGCAGGCAATTCAGGCAACGCAGGCATTTCAAATTCTCTTTTTACTACCTTCTCCTCGTCTTTAGCTCTTCTTGGCAATTCAGGCAACGCAGGCAACTCAGAAATTTCGCCGTTATGCTCTTCAGAAAAATGATTAGGCAAACCTGGAAATTCTAGTGATGGTGGCTCAGGCAGAGTAAACTCTTCTGCCGGCAATTCCTCTTTTTTCTTTCTGAATAAAGCCATGTCTAAAATAAGCAAGCAGCTTATAAAAAATTTTGTAAAGACTGTAAAGTAGTATTAAAAATAAGAAACATATTTATCTTTATCTGACAAATTAATGTGCTATTGAGATGAAAGAAATAGAGGAAGAAATCTTAAAAGATATAATAACAAAGCTATGCGGCAAGACTGCAGCTATAGTAGTTCCTATATTAAAAGACAAGAATAATGTTGATGAATTTAAGATTGCTGAGAAAGCTGGCCTGACAATAAATCAGGCCAGAAATGTTCTCTACAAGCTTCAACATAGCGATCTTGTTAGCTTTACGAGAAAAAAAGATAAGAAAAAAGGCTGGTTTATTTACTTCTGGACGTTAAATAAAGAAAGAGCAATTCGCCTGTTGAGAGAATATTATCAAAAACTGTTAGAAGAGGCAGAGCACACAATAAAGAGCAGACATAAAAAGAATTTTTATGTTTGTCCTAGGGGGCATATAGAGCTAAGCCATGAAGCAGCGCTTGAGCAGAACTTTGAGTGTGATGAGTGTGGTGAATTACTTGTTCTAAAAAGCGAAGAGGCTGAGATGGCAAAGAAAAAGAAAGAATCTGAAGTTTATAGAGTAAAGGTTGAGGAGTTAGATAAAATTATTGCTGAATATAATAAGGCATCAACTAAAGCAGTTAAGAGAGAAGTAAGGAAAAAAAAGAAAGATGCAGAGCTCAGGAGGAAAAAGATGAGAACTGCAAGAAAGAGGAAAGAAGTTTATGAAAAAAGGAAAGCCAGCAAAAAATTCAGCAAGATAAAAAAAGCAAAAAAGAAAGCAAAGAGAGTAAAAAAGCTGGCAAAAAGACAGGCAAAACGAGCAAGGCGGGCAAGAAAAAGACGTTAGTAACTTAACCTTAATCCTTACCTTAACTTAATGCATTAATTAATCCGAGCAGCACTTTACTTCCATCAAGAGGTGGAATTGGAATCATATTAAAGATGAAAAGCCACATGTTCAAGAAGGATGTGTAGAAGAGGAAGATTCCAACATTCCTTTTCAATTTTCTTTTTCTAATTCTCAACACCATCATTGGCACTAACCAAAGTACTAAATTAATAAGAGGGCCTGCAAAGGCGATCATGCCCATATCAAGAGGCGAAATAGAAGCTTCGTTGCCGATAACAACAAAGCCAGGAGCAAGGATGAGGAAAGGACTTCTCACTAGCCTGAGAATTATGCCAAGTGCGAGGCCAAGAGGGAAAAGCTGAAATGTAGCAGAAGCGCCAAAACCAATAGCAAGAAACTTATGCGCAAGCTCATGAATAACTATGCCAGGAGCTGCAATAAGAACACCAAAAAGAAAGTCATCCCAGTCAAAGAGCTTTCTCTCGCGCAACTCAAAATGTCTCTTCTTCGGGCTTCTAACATAACCAGAAATTATAAAACCGATTACAACAACAAGAATTGCAAGATTGAGGATTTCAAGTAATGCTGATGCAAGCGACATCCTGCTTTTTAGAAAGAGCAATTAATAAATTTTTGTTTTTCTTGTTTTAGCCTTAACCCAAATCGCTAATACCTAGCAGCAAGAAGATCAAGCCAATCAACGTAACAATGATGCCCCAAGCTCCTTCAATCAAAATAAGCACCGGCCTCACATGTGGCTGTCCGTTGATTACTGTTATTGCTCCTGCCTGTACTGGAGTTGAGAAAAAGTAGATTCCCCAAATCCCTACTACAAGCAATATTATGCCTACAATTAATTCCCATGCTTTTGCCATATTCTTTAGTGTATAGAAAAAATTAAATACCTTTTCATTCAGCAAAATTAACCTTTATCACCATTTTTACTACCCCTTCTTAGTATTATCCCTTTGATTTCTTGGTAGAATTATAAAGGCAAAAATTGCCGCGAAAATAACTACAATCCAAAATTGCAGCGGATGAATCCTCCCAGCAGCAAGCAAAATTAAATTTAAGATTAAGATTATTACTATAGAGATAGCTACAGCCTTCTTTACTTCTCCTGCTCCCATTTCAGAAAAATATTACAAAACTTTAAAAAAGCTCCTAACTAAAAATTCAAATGGCAAAAGGACTTTATCACTATTTGCGAGAAGCGTGGAAGCAGCCTAGAGAGCTAGAAGAATGGAGAAAGCGGCTCATTGAATGGCGCAAGAGCGAGGCTATTGTGAGAGTAGAGAAGCCTCTACGCTTAGATAGAGCACATTCTCTTGGCTACAAGGCAAAGAAAGGATTTGTAGTAGTTCGTGTGAGATTGCCAAGAGGTGGAAGAAAAAGGCCAACTAGGAAGAAAGGGAGGAGAAGCAAAAGACAAACAATAAGAAAAGTTCTGCAAGCGAACTATCAATGGGTTGCAGAGCAGCGTGCAGCAAGAAAGTATCCTAATCTTGAAGTTCTTAACAGTTATTGGGTTGGAAAAGATGGAAAACATTATTGGTTTGAAGTTCTGTTAGTTGATCCAAATGCGCCTGAAATTAAAACAGATAAGCATCTTAGCTGGATTGCAAAAGATACAGGCAGAGGAGAGAGCAGAGGAATGGGTAGGGGAAGGGTTTTCAGAGGCTTAACTTCAGCTGCAAAGAAGAGTCGCGGATTAAGGCATAAAGGCAAAGGTGCAGAAAAAGCAAGGCCAAGCAGAAGAGCAGCGCAGAGAAGAATTACAATCAGCAGAAAGAGGAAGTATATTAGATAAAACGAATAATTTTAAAAACACTTTCTACTTCTTAAATTCATGCCGAAATTTAGATGCAGTAGATGTGGATATAAAATTAATAAGTCATCAAAACCTGAGCAATGCGGCTATTGTTCTGCAAAAGGAACTTTTGAAGGTGAAAAATCAGCAGCTGAGTTGCTTGCTGAATCTGCTTGATAAAGTTTGAAGTCAGATAAACACGATGTAAATGCTAATAGGACGAAGGGGAAATGAATGCAGTTAAAAAGCAAAAGGCAATGAAAAAGAAATCAAATAAATCTGAGAAATCCAAACCATTCAAATTCCAACCTAAAACCCCTTTTGTTGCAGTTGATGCTGTTGTTAAAAGTAGAAAAGGAGTTGCACTAATAAAGAGAAAATTCTGGCCTTATACTAATCACTTCTGTCTCCCAGGAGGTTTCGTTGAGATTGGAGAAAGCTGCGAAGATGCTGTG
>CAYICV010000033.1:0-5952 GCA_964362035.1 Candidatus Woesearchaeota archaeon
ATTTCCTTGCTTCTTAGCACAGAGGCGAGCTTTTCAAGGCCAGCTTCTTTAACATTTCACCCTGCTGCGGCCATGAGAAATAGGAGGCTTGCTAAGATGTTCCGAGAGGATCTGAAAAGGGTTAAGAATATTCTCAATCTAAGCTCCCCAGCCCGTAAATCAGCTCACAGATAAATACTTAAATAAAATCTTAGTGAATATATAAGATAACATATAAGGATGTAGAGGTTCATAGAAAATGTCAAAAGGAAAAGTTAAATGGTTTAATGCAACTAAGCATTATGGCTTCATTGAGAAAGATGAAGGTGGAGACATCTTTGTTTACGCAAACGATGTTGAAACTCCTCCACTTAAAGAAGGAGATGAAGTTGAGTTTGAAATAATCAAAGATGCAAGGGGATTAAAGGCTGTTAAAGTTAAAAAAGTAAAAAAGAAATAATTTTAAAATAATTTTGTTTTCTTAACCTGTTCTCTTAACTTATAATCTCAACCTGCTCCTTCAACTGCTTTGCAATTTCCTTGCTTCTTAGCACAGAGGCGAGCTTTTCAAGGCCAGCTTCTTTAACATCTCTTCTGTTCTTGATGTTTGCATTAAAGAGCAAGCGAGCTCTCACCCTTCCAATATTCTTGAATCGTAACAATGCCAATAGTTCTTCCTTAGCTCCGTACTTAAGCCTTACTCGCAACTTTGCAAGTTCTGCAAGAATCTCTTTCTTCTCAAGCAGCAAAGCGAGTTGTTCAAAAGAGTAGAGCAACCAGTCAACATTATGCACTTTAACAAGAAATTCTCCAGGCCTAATCCTATATTTCTCAAGAAGATATTCTTCTGTTCTTTCATTAAGCCAATCTGTCAGCATCATTGCAGTCTTAAATTCTTCAAGAAAATCATCATCAATAAATTCAGGCTCTGCATATAGCATCTCTTCATGCTTCAGAAGTTCCTCTTGCAGCTCATCTTCCTCACTTTGTCTTACATTCAACAGAGGCCTCATCTCAGCAGCTTCGCAAATTGCATGCATAACTGCAATCTCATTTACCCCCTTGGCAGCAGCCTTTTCAATATTAAAAATTAATCTGTGCGCAGTTAAAGGGTCAATGTAAAGCTGAGCAACTCTCAAGCCGATATTTGTTGCAATCAGTTTGTTTTCTTTTTCATAAATAAAATTAAATTTCTTTAACATATCGAGAATCCTATTAATTTGGAATTCTATTCTTTCCATATCCTCATACTGATATGCCCAAAAAGTCTTTTCAAAGAAGTTAAGAAGCTGTTCTCTTGTCCGAGAGAAACCAATAGCTATTAGGCTGAGAATATACATTCTTAACACAGGCTCAACTGCAAGCTTGCTGTAAATTTCTTCTATCTCCCCATTAATGTAACGCTCTAAAATTTCTTCTTTTTCTTTTTCAGTTTTAGCGATATAGATTGCTTCACCTTCCGTGTGATAGCTCGGCCTGCCTGCTCTGCCGACAAATTGCTTAACTTCCAGCACGGGAATCCATTGCTGAGAGTAGCCGCCAAATCTTCTTAAGTCCTTAACAATAACTCTATCAGTTGGGAATTCTAAGCCTAAGCTAAGGGTAGTAGTACAGCAGATGATTTTTATTTTGCCAGCCTTGAATTCAGCCTCAATTAAATTCCTTTGCAAAGGTGCTAAACCAGAATGATGAAATGCAACTCCATTTCTCGCACAGTCCGCAAGTTTCTTGCATTGTGTTGTTGGAGATGAGAGGGCATGCAAAATTTTGCTTGACATTTCTGGATTGCTATTATTAATGCTTATCGAGTGCGATTCAGCAAACTTATCTATAGCTTTACTTAAATTTTCTGCTACTGTTTCAGCAGATTTTTTTGTACTAACAAAAACAAGAGCTTGCTTTCCTTTTTGGATTGTGTCAATAGCAAGATCAAACACAGAATCTTTTACAATTCCTTTAACTGCGAAACCGTCTTTCTCTTTAAAGAAATCAACATTGTTATGTAATGAAATGCCTTCATAAAGCTTAACAGGTCTCCAATTATCTTCAACAAGCTTCGCATCAAGCCAGTCTGCAAGTTCTTCTGGATTGCCAATTGTTGCTGAGAGTGCAATAAACTGCGCATTCAGCAAGCTTTTTAGCATTGTAATAAGAACTTCCAAGGTTGGACCTCTCTTGATGTCGTGCAGAAGATGAACTTCATCTATTATAACAACAGCAACTTCGGTAAGCCAATCAGCATGATGTCTTATTAGTGAGTCAAGTTTCTCGTTGCTGCAGATTATTAAATCATAATTGCTGAGATAGTTATCAGCGCTGTCTAAATCGCCTGTGCTTAATGCAACCTTCAAGCCTAGCTGTTCATACTTCTTGAAGTCATTAAATTTTTCTGATGCCAATGCTTTTAACGGGACATTGTAGATTGCCTTTCCTTTTCCTTCTAGTATTGCCTTTAATGCTGCGAGCTCTGCAATCAATGTTTTTCCACTTGCTGTTGGAGAGCAAACAAGAATGCTTTCTCCTTTAAGCAGGCCTGCTTTTATTGCCTTTTCTTGTGCTGGAGTAAGATGCTGAATTCTCTGCTCAAGCATCTTATAAAACTTTTCTGGCAAATGCTCTTTTATAGCTTCTAGTTTCATAACGCAGAAAAGCGAAGAATATTTATAATTTTATTTGTTTTCCTGTCTTCTCAGATAAAATAGTAAAATAACAAATTGACAGAATGACAAAATGGCATTAGATACATTAGTCGTTGTTTTGGCAGGCGGAGAGGGCAAAAGATTGGAGCCATTAACAGAAAAGAGGCTTAAGCCAGCAGTGCCTGTAGGTGGGAAATATAGGCTTATTGATATTCCGCTTAGTAATGCTAAAAATTCCAATACTGAGAAAATTTATGTATTGCTCCAAGGTCTAGATTGGTCATTAAGTAATCACTTACAAGATGGTTGGTATCCCATATTTGGCAGTTCTCTTCGCTCAATTTCTCCTCAAGATACTGGAACAGCATTCAGAGGCGATGCAGATGCTGTAAGACAAGGTATTGAATACATAGAAAGAGAAGCTCCAGAGATTGTTCTCGTAGTTCCAGGTGATCATTTAATAAAAATGGACTATAGCAGATTTGCTAATTTCTTGGCTGAGCATGATGACGCAGAGGCAGCTGTTGCAATCATAGATAAGCCTATCGAAAGGGCCGCTGATTTAGGTTCTGTAAGCATGGATGATGATCATATTATCACAAATTTTGCAGAAAAAGATGCTGATGCAAGATTGCAAATTGATAATAGAATTTTAGCTTCAATGGGAATATATGCTTTCAGGACAGAGGTATTATTAGGCCTTCTCGAGGAAACAGATGCAAATTATTTTGGCAGGGAACTTTTTCCTACTTTAATTAAAAAAGGTAAAACCTTAGGTTATCTTTATTCTAAATTTAATAACATTAAGGACTATACTAAATCTGAAAAAGATGGGAAGATTGTTAAAGAACTCACTGAAAGAGTCTCAGATTCTGACTATTGGGAGGATTTAGGAACAATCGAGACTTATTATAATGCAAGCATGGATTTAGTCGGCATTACACCAAGATTTAATTTATACGGAGAGAAGTGGCCTTTTTATACCCATGAACAGCATCTTGGCCCAGCTAAAATAACAAGACAAGAGAAGACAATAAATGATATAATATGCGGCGATGGTGCAATCTTAAGCAATGTTGAGGCTACTAGATGTGTTTTCTCCCCTAATGTGCAGATTGAGGATTCTACACTTGAAGGGGTAATTGTTTTTAATGATACGATAATCAAGGGCAGTACTATCAGAAGTACTATAATCGATAAAGGATCGCGGGTATATAATGTGAGAATCGGTTACGATATTGAAGATGATGAAAGAAGAGGTATATATATTGATAAAGATTCTGGAATAAGAGTTGTAAGAAGGAATTCTATGTTAAGTCAAGAGAGTTAATGGAGTTAATGGAAATATTTATAAAATGCCGTTTATTACACTAATTATATATTATACTTAGATACAAAAAGAGGAAGAAAGAGGATGATGAAGGTTGAATTGTGGGAAGCACCTAAGAAGAATGTTATTATGTTAGAAGGCTTTCCAGGTTTTGGTTTTGTAGGCACGATTGCGACAGAAGCAATTATGGATCATCTTAAGCCAAAACTTATTGGCAGGGTTTTTTCTGATAAGCTACCTGCTCTGATTGCTGTTCATGACTCAAAACTTGTTGAACCCCTTGGAATATTTTATGACGAGAAGAGCAATATTTTAATTACTCATGCTGTTGCAAATATAAATGGCCTCGAATGGGAACTCAGCCAGGCTGTTTTAAGTGTTGCTTCTCAGGTTAAGGCAGCTGAGATTATTAGTTTAGAAGGCATTGGCACATTCTCTCCGCTTGCAGATGTAAAAGCGAGCAATAAGGCCTTTTATTACACAAATTCTGATGAGGCAAAGAAGAAGTTTGAATCTCTTGGAGTTCTGCCTCTGAAAGAAGGAATAATAGTTGGTGTAACAGGAACATTAATTCTGCGCGCTTATAAGCAGAAAGTTTCATGCATCTTTGGAGAAACCCACAGCAAACTGCCGGATAGTAGAGCAGCTGCTGCCATTATTGACATTCTAGATAAATATCTTAAATTAAATATCCCATTTAAACCTCTGCTGAAAAAAGCAGAGGAATTTGAGAAAAAAATTGAGGGTATCTTTGATAAGATGAAGACTGTTTCTGATGAGAAGCAAGAGAAAGAGGAGAGGGTTGGATATATCACTTAGGACTTAGGTTTTCTTAAACTTTATTTTCTCAGAATTTATTTGAGCAATGAGCAAAGGATAAGGATGAAGGGTTAAGTTTTTTAATTCTAAAGATTCCATTTTAATATGCTCACACTAGGAATCGAAAGCACTGCGCATACTTATGGGATTGCTATTGTAGAAGCCGGCAGAGGCAGAAGGAGAGGTAGAGACAAAAAGAAAATTCTCTGCAATGAGAGAGCTACTTATACAACTTCCAAGGGCGGCATAATTCCTGCAGAAGCTGCAAGACATCATGAGGCTGTTAAAGATAGTATGCTAAAAACTGCTTTACAAAAGGCGGATGTTCAACTTTCAGAAATTGATTTAATTGCGTTTTCTCAAGCCCCTGGATTGCCCCCTTCTTTGAGAGTTGGCACAGATGAAGCTAAGAAGCTTGCTCTGCAGTTGAAGAAACCGCTTGTTGGAGTAAATCATTGCATTGCGCATCTTGAGATTGGAAAGCATTCTTGCATAGCAAAAGATCCTGTATTTCTTTTTATAAGTGGAGCTAATACACAAGTGATAAGTTATGCTGCTGCACGCTATCGCATATTCGGAGAAACTCTTGACATGGGACTTGGCAATTTTATTGACAGCTTTGCACGCATATGTGGCATTGGCTTTCCTGGAGGGCCTAGAATTGCTGAGCTTGCTGCAAGAGGCAAGAATTTTATTGAACTGCCTTATTCTGTAAAAGGAATGGATGTTGCATTCTCTGGCTTGCTAACTAATTTGCGGCAGAAATATGAAAGTGGTAGATATGCAGTGGAAGATTTAGCATTCTCAATGCAAGAGCATGCATTTGCAATGGTTATAGAGGTTGCAGAGCGTGCAATGGCTCATCTCAAGAAGAAAGAGTTAATGGCTATTGGAGGGGTTGCTGCTAATAAACGCTTCAGGGAAATGGCAACCATGATGGCTAGAGAGAGGAAAAGCAGATTTTTTGTTCCGCCTGCTGAATATGTAACTGATAATGCTGCAATGATTGCTTACACTGGCCTAATTATGTATGAGGCTGATAAGAAATTTTATTCCTTAAATCCAAAGCAAGCAGAGTTCTTGCCTTATCAACGAACAGATGATGTTGAAGTGAGATGGGTGAGGAGGAAGTAATCTCAGAATGCATAGAAAGAATTAAAAGTTTAATCACCTAATCTAGATATG
>CAYICV010000034.1:0-5882 GCA_964362035.1 Candidatus Woesearchaeota archaeon
GGTCTTGATAATAATTTTTGATGAAATTGATCAGGCCGTTAATAAAATAGGCGATCCTTTCCTTTATAACTTCACTCGTCTCGATTCAACCTTACAAAAAAGCCAGATAGCTGTTGTTGGCATTTCTAACAGATTAACATTCATAGAAACACTTGATCCAAGAGTGAGAAGCAGCCTGAGTGAAGAGGAGGTTTTATTTCCCCCTTATGATGCATTGCAATTAAAAGATATTTTAGTTCAGAGGGCAAAGGCGGCTTTTAAGGCAGGAGTATTGCAAGACGGAGTAATAGAGAAATGTTCTGCTTTGGCAGCACAAGAGCATGGAGATGCAAGAAAAGCACTCGATTTGTTAAGAGTATCGGGGGAAATAGCTGAGCGAGAAGGAGCAATCAAAATAGAGGCACAGCACATAGATAAAGCAGAAAATAAAATAGAGAAAGATAGAGTAATAGACACAATAAAAACACATCCAATACAATATAATCTTACCTTACTTTCAATAATTGAGAATGCAAAAGAGAGCAATGGCAAAGCGTTTTATACAGGAGATGTGCTTGAGAAGTATGAATTTTTCTGTGATAAGGCAAAAGTAAAACCAATAACACAAAGAAGAATTTCTGATATTTTAGCAGATTTCGAGTTACAAGGAATAATTGCTGCGAAGATTATAAGCAGAGGCAGAGGAGGAAAAACAAGAGAGATAAAATTAGCTTTACCCAAAAATCTTTTAAGAAAAGTTGAGCAAACTTTGTTTGAACTATTACGCCTTTAATTCATAATTAATTTTAAAAAATAAAATGGCAAAAGAGATTGTTGAAAAATTTGCGGATAAAGGCTTTCTTCTAGAGCCAATTTTATTCAAAAAACTGCAGACGGAGAAATCTGAAATAGTGTTAACCTTTTTAGATTATTGTGAGAAACAAAAAGCATCGTTCATTATAACTTCTGAATTCTTCAATTCTTTTTACAAAGGCGAGCAGCAGGAACAAGAACAGGAAATCCAGCAAGAGCAGCTAGAACACACAACAATCGAAGGTGCACAAGTTTTAATTTTGGAGAAGAAGCGAGAGTCTGAATCAGAGGAAATAGAAAGTGAAAAACTCGAGGTTAAAAAAGAAAAAAAGGAAGAGCAAGAGCAAGAAGAGCAAGAGCAGAGAACCCATTTCTTAAAAGAGTTCGGAAAAGGAAACAGCATTAAGATTCTCTATTCATACAAGGAAGAACCAAAAAAGATAGTGCCAGCAGATTTTACAGAATATTTCAAAAACCGCTTTCTTAGGCTTAGAGAGATGCTTGCAGCAAGGCCAGAATTGGAAAAGATTACTTCTATAAATAAAATCAGCAGAGAAAGGCAGGCTTTCAGCGTTATTGGCATGATCCAAGATAAGAGAGTAACAAAGCAAGGCAACTTCTTTTTATCATTAGAAGATGTTACAGGCAACTTAAAAATAATTGTGCCAAAAGGAAAGAAGGAACTTTTTGAGAAAGCAGAGAATTTAACCTTTGATGAAGTTATTGGCGTAGCCGGTAGAGGGAATAATGAATTTTTATTCGCAAGCGAAATAGTTCAGCCAGAATTCTTTAAGAAAGAACGGAAAAAAGGCGGAGATGGTTATGCTTTATTCATTTCAGACTTACACGTAGGCAGCAATAAATTTATGGAGAAGCAGTTTAACAACTTTATTAGATGGTTGAATCTTGAAACTAATGGGAAGCAGAGAGAGATAACAGAAGCCTGCCGCTACTTGTTTGTTGTTGGCGATATTGTTGATGGTGTAGGAGTCTTCCCTGGTCAAGAAAGCGAGTTGGCAATAAAAGACATTTATGAGCAGTACGAAGAAGCCGCTTACTTGCTTTCACAAATAAGAGAAGATGTTAAAATAATTATGATCCCTGGCAATCATGATGCGCTAAGGTTAGCAGAGCCTCAACCGATTTTTGATATAAATATTAGCAAGCCTCTTTACAAGCTGAAGAATGTTTTAATGCTTAGCAATCCTTCAACTGTTAACATTGCCTCTTCTGAAAATTTTGAGGGTTATGATGTCTTGCTCTATCATGGCAGCTCTTTTGATTACTATGCAAACAATATTAAAGATCTCCGCTTGCAAGAGGCATACAAGAAGCCAGAGTTATTTGGCTACTATTTGTTGCAGAAAAGACATTTAGCTCCTACTCATGGCAGCACAGTTTATCTTCCTATAGAAAATGACCCTCTTCTTATTGACAGAGTACCAGATGTTTTTGTTTCAGCACACATTCATAAAAAGGGAATTGGCTATTTCAAGAATGTTTTAGTTATCGCCTCTTCCTGTTGGCAAGAAAAAACAGCATTCCAAGAAAAAATGGGGCATGAGCCTGATCCTTGTAAAGTGCCCGCACTGAATTTGAAGAGCGGAGCTGTTAGAGTTTTGGATTTTGCTTGAATTTTAGGGTTTTAGAAATTTATTTAATTCTTTTTGTTATTTTATAATAATGGATGCGGCTTCTATTAACACAATAATCCTCGCAGGCGGGAAAAACAAAATCCCTCTTTATGAAGGCTACGAGCCAGGCTATAAAGCCCTTTTAGAATTCAAAGGAAAATATTCTGTAGAGTATGTAATAGACGCATTAAAGCAAAGCATGTATGTTAAGAACCCCCGTATTGTAGGGCCGCAAGAGTTGAAGGAGAAGTTGGAAGAGAAAGCTAAAGGAGAATACGTATTTATTGAAAGCGGCGAAGATCCAATTGATAATATAAGAAGAGCAATTAATGAAACTAATGCTTACGCATCAGAAAGAGTGTTAGCAATAACAGCAGACATTCCTTTAATCACAGCAGAAGCAATAGACGATTTTCTTAAAAAAGCTTACGTTTCAAATGCAGATGTTTGCTCTGTTTTTGTTCATAAAGAGCATTTTGATGAAGAATACCCAGAAATTGAAAGAAGATTTTTCAACTTCAGAGGAGGCCCTTATGCGCCCGGCAATTTGTTTTTATTTGATCCGCAGCTGTTTAAGAGAGAAGATGTTATGCAAAGAATAGAAGGCGTTTATGAAGATAGAAAACACCCAATTAAACAAGCTAAGAGAATTGGAATCGACGTAATCCTGCTTTATTTCTTTGAAGTAAAACTTTTTCCACTCGTGTCCTTAGAAAAGCTTGCCAAAACGATTTCAAAAAGAGTTGGAATAAATGTTAAGCCCATAGAAAGCACTTTTCCAGAAGTAGAGCTAGATATAGATTATGCGGAAGATTACGAATTTATGGAGAGAATTTTAGGATAAAATAATCACTTTATCTTATCTCTTCCATCACAACAAATTTAATAAACCATCAACGCTTATTCTTAACATGTACTTAGCAGAACTTGAAAAAGGAGTTAGAATTGCTTATGCGATTGCAGAAGAGGCAAGGCGAAGGGGGATAGACCCAATAGACAAGGTAGAAATTCCTCTAGCAACAGATCTTCCTGAAAGGGTTACAGGATTAGTTTCTACTGTTGCTCCCCAAGCTAAGGACGAGAAAATTGAGAAGAGAATAAGAGCACTTGAGAAAGAGCATGGCTTTCTTAATCCAATTGTTGCATTTAAAATCGCAGAAGAAATTGCAAGCGAGAAATTTAGTAAATTCACAAGCAAATTAGAGGCAATTGAGGTTGGCGTTAGAGTTGGTTTTGCCTATCTAACTCTTGGTACTGTTAGCTCGCCACTTGAAGGTTTCACTCGTCTCGAGCTGAAGAAGAATGCAGCAGGCGAATATTTTTGCCTTTACTATTCAGGACCTATAAGAAGTGCTGGAGGAACAGCAGCCTCACTTTCAGTAGTTTTAGCAGATTATCTGAGAGAGAAATTTGGTTACGCGAAATATGATGCAAGAGAAGAAGAAGTGAAGAGAGCGATAACAGAGGTTACAGATTATCATGAGCGCATTACAAATCTACAATATCAGCCAAGCGAAAAGGAAGTTGAAATTATTTGCTCAGAATTGCCCGTTCAAATAAATGGTGATGCAACTGAAGAAATAGAAGTTTCAAACTACAAAGTTCTTGAAAGAATTGAAACACCTAAACTGAGAGGCGGCTTTTGTCTTGTGATTGCAGAATGCCTAGCGCAAAAGGCAGCAAAACTTTCTGGCATAATTGAAGCTCTGCGCAAAGCAGGATTCGCTCTTGCAGACTGGAATTTTTTAGAGAAGGTTATTGCATTACAAAAAAAGAAAAAAACTAAGGAAGAGAAAGAAGTTGCAACATACATTAAAGATTTAGTAGCAGGAAGACCAGTGCTTGCGCACCCCTCTCAGAATGGCTCCTTTCGCTTGCGTTATGGAAAAACAAGAGCAAGCGGCTATAGTGCAGTCGCAATTCATCCAGCACTGTCCTATCTTGTAAATGAGTTTATTGCAATAGGCACACAACTCAGAATGGAAAGGCCAGGGAAGAGTGCTGCCATAACTTTCTGCGACAGCATCGAGGGGCCAATAGTTAAGCTTGAAAACGGAAGCGTAATGCGGATTGATAGCATTGAGCTTGCAAAAAAAGTCAAGCCTCGTTTGGCGGAGATTATTTATTTAGGCGACATCTTAATTAGCTATGGAGACTTCTATAATAGGAATCATACACTTATGCCTGCAGGCTACTGTGAGGAATATTGGCTTGCAGAAGCAAAAGGGAAAGAGATTTCCTTAGACAAATATGACAAAGACATCAACGCGATTACATTTGATGAAGCAAAAAATCTTGCTGAAGAATATACCCTTCCATTACATCCCAAATATCTCTTTTATTGGAATTCAATTAACCTCTTTCAGTTGAGAGAGATTTTGAGATGGCTTCTTAAAACCCAGATTAATGATGAACTAGTTTTGCCTTTAAAAGGATACGAAGAAGCTAAGAGAGCTCTTGAACTACTCGGAGTTGAACATCTTGTAATTTCAGATAAAGTTGTCATAAAAGAGACTGCTAAACCCCTCTTATATACTTTGGGTATTTCCGCAGAAAAAAATTTGAAGGAGCATGTTGAAGGCATCGTTAAGGCAATTGACGATAATAAATATGCAGACGTGCTTTCTGCGATTAATGATGTCTGTAAAGTCACAATCAGAGATAAGTGTGGTACATTTATCGGCGCAAGAATGGGAAGGCCTGAAAAGGCAAAGCCCCGCAAGCTGACTGGGCAGCCAAATGTTCTTTTTCCAGTAGGAAGCGAAGGAGGGAGACTGAGAAGTGTGCAAGAAGCAGTATTAACAGGAAAAGTCGCTGCAGAATTTCCTATCTACTATTGCGAAGAATGCAATAATGAAACAATCTACTACATCTGCGAAATCTGCGGAAAAGCAACGAAAAGAATGGCATTCTGCAACGAGTGCAGGCAGAGAGTAGAAGGAAAGTGCCTTAGACATGGAAAAGGTTCTTTGTACACTACAAAAATTATCAATATGCAACATTACTTAAAAGCAGCGCAGAAGAAACTTAATTTTACAGATTCAGAAATGCCGCATTTAATTAAAGGGGTTAGAGGAACTTCCTCTTCTCAACACACAGTTGAAAATCTTGCAAAAGGCATTCTGCGCGCAATTTTTGGTTTAACTGTTAATAAAGATGGCACGATAAGAGTTGATTTAACAGAATTGCCTTTAACACATTTCAAGCCAAGCGAAATAGGAGTAAGCATAGAGAAACTTATAGACCTTGGCTATACTAAAGACGTGAAAGGTAAAGAATTACAAAACGAAGATCAGATTTTAGAGCTTAAAGTTCACGATATAATTTTACCAATCTGTCCTGAAAGTTTAGATGAACGCATTGACGATGTTTTTGTCAGAGTCGCAGCCTTTGTTGATAACTTGCTTGTAAGATTATATGGTTTGCGGCCATTCTATAATGTGCGAGGCAGAGAAG
>CAYICV010000035.1:0-5686 GCA_964362035.1 Candidatus Woesearchaeota archaeon
CTTTGATAGTAAGCTTACCCGATGCTACTGCTACTTTATCTTTCTTTTTAATCCTGCTAAAGAGCTCTTTCGCAATTTTTTCTTCTTCTCGGCTGCCTGTTATTACAATGCTTAAATTATGCTTTTCAATTAAGAAGTTTGCGACAGCAGCGAAGTTCTCAAGAGGCCAAGAATATTCCGCATAGAATTTTCCTCTCTTGCCAGGATGTAGAACAATAAATTTCCTTACTTTATTCTTTTTCAAGAATCTATTAACAGAAGCTGCATCTTTTTTTGAAAAATAGAATTCAATCCTTGGCTTTCTTAAATCAGCGCCAACTAAACGTGCAATGTCTAAGTTTTCTTGAACTTTGTGCTTCACATGAAAAGAAGGCTTAACCTTTCTAGTTAAGAGGTAGCCTTTTCCTTCTAGCAAACCGGTCTGTGTAGTTCCAATTCTGTATGGAATTCTAGCAAATAAACAAAGCAGAGAAATTCTTAAGGATGCTGGCCATACGATAGCAGCTAAATCAAACTTTTCTTTCCGAATAGCTGATAAATCTTCGTTGAATGACCCTTTGTAAACAAGTATCTTATCTACGTTTCTATTATCAATAAACACATCTTCCATTCCTTTTCTTACAAGAACACAAATTTTGCACTCGAGATTCTTTTTCAAAGCAGCTATCATCGGAGTAGTTGCTAGCAAATCTCCGATGAATCCTAAATTTATGACTAAAACTTTCTTAATCCTTTTTCTTTCTATGCGCTTGAACTTTGCTGGGTCAAGTAACAGCCATAGAATATAGCTTATACTTCTCTGTAAAAATTTTAAAAATCCCTTAACCATTTTTAAATGAAAAAAGAAAGCTTTAAATTGTTTTCTAATTTAGGCTTATAGGCTAAGTTAAAATGAAGAGAGTCCTCATCACAGGTATAACAGGATTTGTTGGAAGTCATTTAGCAGAGCTTTTGCTTAGCAATGGAGAGTTTGAAGTTTACGGAATTGAAAGACCAAGAAGTAAGAATGAGAATATTTTGCATATAAGAAATAAACTAAAACTTTTTGAGGCAGATATTAGAGATGCTGCTTCCATGTATAGACTCATTAAGGAAATAGAGCCTCACTATATTTTTCACTTGGCCGCTCAAAGTTTTGTTCCTCATAGTTTTACTGCTCCGCAAGAAACCTTGGTTACAAATGTGATTGGAACTCTAAATGTTCTAGAAGCTATTAGGCATAATAATGTTGATTCTGCGATGCATCTTGCAGGAAGTAGTGAGGAATACGGTTTAGTTAAAGAAGACGAAACGCCAGTAAAGGAGAGCAATCCCACAAGGCCACAATCACCATATGCGGTAAGCAAAGTTGCTATGACTAAACTTGCCTTACAATATCATAGAAGTTATGGAATAAAAACAGTTGTAACAAGAGCCTTTAATCATACTGGGCCTCGCAGGGGGGAAGTTTTTGTAACGTCAAATTTTGCAAAGCAGATTGCAGAAATAGAGAAAGGAAAGAAAGAGCCAATAATTCATGTTGGCAATCTTGATGCAAAACGCGATTTCAGTGATGTAAGAGATATCGTTAAGGCTTACTTGCTTGCAGCTGAGAAATGTGATAATGGAGAAATTTATAATATATGCTCAGGAAAAGCATGGGCGATTAGCGAGGTTTTAGATATGCTCATTAAAATGAGTAATGTAAAGGTAGATGTGAAGCAAGATCCATCAAGACTAAGACCTAGCGATGTGCCAAACTTAGTTGGCGATTATACAAAATTCAAAGAAAAAACAGGTTGGAAGCCAGAGATTCCATTTGAAATAACATTAAGAGACTTATTAGATTATTGGAGAGAAAGAGTTTAGAATTTAGCTTGCGTGCCTCTTTAGAACTTCTTCTATAACATCTACAAATCTTTCTCTAAAAACTTCCATACTAAATCGCTCTGAGTTTTCTCTTGCTGCTTTACTCATTTTCTGCCACAAGCTGCGATTGTTGATTAAGATTTTAGTTTTTTCATAAAGTTCATCAAAATCGTCGACTAAAAAACCGCTCTTGCCATTAACTACAATCTCTTCTGCTCCACCCATGCGTTTAAATGCGACAACAGGAATACCAGAAGCTTGAGCTTCAACAAAGATATATCCAAAATGAGTAAAAGAAGTATACCAGAAGATTTCTGCTTTATTATATAACCTTAAGAGTTCATCAAAGCTCAAATTCTTGTGTAAGTATATCCTTTCTTTAGGATTAATAGACGCCTTAAGCTTTTCATAATACTCTTTGTCTTTCTCAGAGAGTTCTGCTGTTAAATGAAGCTCATAAAGCTTATTTTCTTTACTTATTCTTCTAAAAGTTTCAATAAGTTTATCTAATTGATAGGCAGCATCATATCTACAAACAGAAAAGATAACTCTGCCTTTCTTTCCTCTCTGCTTAAAGGTAGAAATTTTTGTTGGAGGATTGATTATTATAATCTTTTTATCCCACATCTGTTTTATTAGCCTTTCAGTAAATTGACACATTGCAATTACCCTATCAATACGATTAATAAGATAATTTTCGAATAGGCTGAAGAACTTTAGCTGTAATTTTGAAAGCAAATTAACTTTGTATATATTAACATCTGCATACCTGCTTACGGGCATTGTACAATAGTATATTGTTGGAATACCCTTTTGCACTGCCGGCATAAGAGAAGTAATTATACCACCAATTTCTATAACTATATGTGGCTTAAATTCCTCAATAAGCCCCAATGTTGGCTCTCTATGATTCCATAAAGCTGTATAGTGAACCAATCTGTTAGATAAGAAAGTTCTTTTTGCTCTGTAGATCTTAAAGTCATACTTCTCGCCGAAGAAGTCTTCAAAATCTTTTATATTTTCCTTTACACAAGAAATTGCAACTTCGCAGCCAGCTGCCTTTAGTTGGTTACCCAAAGACAAAGCAAGTTTAGTGCCGCCTCTAGGCTCACTTAAGTCATACGATATAATACCAACCCTTATCTTTTCTCTTCCCTTAACCATCAAAGTTAAATCTGAGATATATTTAAATATTTATTCAGCGGAGAGAAAAAATGGCTAAGGCGAAATTTTGTTTAGTCGTTGACACAGAAGCAGATTTCTGGTTGCAAGTTCCTAGCCCACATTTCAACAGAATAGAGTTGTTTAAGTGGACGGCTAACAAACTGCTAAGAAACGTTAGATTTGCGAGAAATAGAGAAGGAATAGTCAATATCGTTAAGTTGCTTAAGGAGTATAAATTTCCTGCTACTTTCACAATAGTTGGCCATCTTTATCTTAAGGCTTGTAGGGGCTATCCGCATTTTAATGAGAGGTTGCCAGAAGCTAAGTGGATGAAAAGCTTGATTAGAAAATCTTGGAGTTATTGGGATCCAAAGTCAAACTTTAAGCAGCATCCTGGCCTTTATCTTGGAGATTTTATTGAAAAAGAAATGAAAGAATCTTATTTTGATCTTGGATTGCATGCTTTTTCTCACGAGGCTCTAACACTGGAGAGCGAGGAAATTGTTGAAAGCTGTGTAAAAGCTGCAGCGAAAGCTGCTAACACAATCGGGATTAAGCCTATCTCATTTGGAGCTCCTTTTAATATGATCGAAGATATCAAAGAACCCGAGAAAGTTTATACTGCCCTGAAAAAGAATGGCATTAAAATTACAAGATTTGTTGGCAAAGAAGATGGACTAAAAAGCAACCATAACGTTGCCATAAAACCCCAAACAAAGAAATTCGGATTAAAGATAGTTCATGCTTCTCATTATTTTGAAGGAAATTCTCCTCCGCAGCTGATTAACAAAATTTTGAGAGAAATTGATAACTCTGTTGGAAAGAACGTTGTTTATTGCCTTTGCACGCACGATTTTACACATAAAGATACCAGAAGATTAGGGGCTATTGTTAAAAAAGTTCTTCAATTAGAAAAGAATGGGAAAATAAAGATTGTAAATATGAGACAGCTTTTAGAATGAGGAAATTAATTGCGAGATGGATTGAAAGAAAGATTGTTGAGGATACAAGGAGGAAGATCGGAAGAGAGGCGAAAAAGATTAATGGGAGAATTCTTGATCTTGGTTGCGGAGAGAAAGGGAGTTTTAATTATGGTAATTTAGAAGTTATTGGAGCTGATAAATCCAAAGAAAAATTGAAGCAGCTTAAAATCAGGAAAAAGGTTGTAGCGGATGCTGAAAAAAGGCTGCCTTTCAAAAATAAAGAATTTGATGCAGTGATTTTTTCTGGAGTAATTCAATATCTGAAGAATTATGAAAAATCTATAAGGGAAATAAATAGAATACTAAAATCAAATGGGAAATTAATATTAGCAACTGTTAACAGAGAATCACTCTTTAGAAAACTTGGCGTAATTAAGAAAGAGCCTAAGAAAGAAGCTGGCGAGCATAGAATCTTTTCAAAGCGAGAAATTAAAGACCTCTTAGAAAGATACGGCTTTCAGATCAAAAAAGTTAAAGGCGCTGACTTCATCACAATGCCGAAAGATTTAAGTTCTAATCTCTTGTTTGTTGCTCTAAAGGCTAAGAAAAGTTCTGAGGAGACTTAAGATGTGTGGCATAACTGGTTTTGTGGGGCTAAATGATACAGCAGCACTCAAAAGAATGTGTAATATTCTTGAGCATCGCGGCCCTGATGATTTTGGTTACTTCTCTGACAAAGGCGTTGAGCTTGGCAACAGGAGACTTGCAATTATTGATTTAAGCAAAAAAGGACATATGCCAATGAGTAATGAAGAAGGCGACATTTGGATAACTTACAATGGCGAAATTTACAATTTTCAAGAGCTGCGAGAATGGCTTGAAAGGAAAGGACATAAGTTCGAGAGCAATACAGATACAGAAACAATTCTTCACTCGTATGAGGAATATGGAGAAAATTGTGTAAAGCTGTTCAATGGCATGTTCGCCTTTGCCATTTGGGATGGAAGAAAGGGAAAAAAACAGCTGTTTCTTGCAAGAGATAGAGTAGGAATTAAGCCGCTTTATTACTACAATGATAAAGAGAAATTAATCTTCGCTTCTGAGATTAAAGCAATCTTAGAATTTAAAATCGAGAGGAAAGTTGATTTACAAGCTCTCAGCAATTATTTGACTTATACTTACACGCCCGCTCCGCTAACTATGGTTAAAGGAGTTAGGAAGTTAATGCCTGGGCATTATCTAACTTACAAAAATAAAAAAGCAACAATCAAAAAGTACTGGGATTTTAACTTTAATTCTGAAAACAGAAGTGAGGATTATTACGCGGAGTTTTTAGAAAGAACACTAAAAGCAGCTGTAAAAAGACATCTTGTTGCAGATGTTCCAATAGGTCATTTTTTAAGTGGGGGCATAGACAGCAGTAGTATATTGGCAATGATTTCTACTCTGCGTAAAGAAGAAGGGGACAACAAAGAAATCAACACATTCTCAGTAGGCTTCGGCTCAGAAGAAGTTCTTAGCGAACTGAAATATGCAAAGCTTGCAGCAGAAAAATTCTCAACAAATCATCATGAACTGATTATCGAAGAGGATGCAATAAAAGATTTCCCAAAAATTATCTGGCATATGGATGAGCCAATGCCCAATGTAACTTTAATTCCGCTTTATCATATGGCAAAGAAAACAAGAAAGTTTGTTACTGTGATAACAACAGGGAATGCAGGAGATGAACTTTTTGCTGGCTATAGGCA
>CAYICV010000036.1:0-5465 GCA_964362035.1 Candidatus Woesearchaeota archaeon
ACAGTCGAAACTTCCGCAACCTCTGTTGACTTTAATGATATTAAGCTTTGCTCTCTGAATTGCCTTTTCTCTTGCTGGAAGAGTTTCCTTGCCTTTTCCATAGCCTAATCCTACAAAGCCATCTTTATTTCCAACAACTGCTAAGCAACTGAAAGAGGGAATGTTCCCCTCTGCAGTTTTTCTTTGCGTTTGTCGCCAGATTCTTCTTTTGCCTCCTCCGAACTTGCCTTTTGCTTGCCCAATTGCAAGTAAATCAGTTTCAGTATCAGTAAGAAAATCAACAATTTCAGGCTCAAGTATTTTCAGGCCTTTTCCATAAATTTCCTCTAAACTCTTAATCTTTCTTTCCTTAACAGCTCTTCCAAGTCCTGTCTTAGGCTTCCATCCTGCTAACTTTTCTTTGATTTCTTCTTTCACTTCCTTTCCTTCTTCTTTTTTTTCTTCTACCTCGACAGCTCCCTCTGTCTCTTCAGCAGTCTTCTCTTCTACTTCAACATTATTCTTTGTCTTTGCCATTTCTAATTTCTATATTTCTACTTGTCCTCAAACTCATTTATTATTTTTTCCTTAACTTTTTCAAAATCCGCAGCCTCTGACTTACTCAAATGTTCTCCCTTAAGCCTTTGCTCTGTTGGCAAGATATCAGCTGAGTGAGCAACTTGAAGGCCTGCATCTAAAGCACCCTTCAAGCAGGCATATATGCGAGAGCCTTTAGTGCTCCTGTATAAACCAGTATCGAGTATTGCTTCTTTAATCTCCTTAACATCTTTAAGCTTTTCCTTCTTACCTAATTTTTCTAATTTTTTTACAAGTAAGAAGCATGTTAAATAAGCAGCCGGCAAGTTCTTTGCTGAATGCTGCCATCCAAATTTGCGCAGCTCTTTGCTATGAGCAGAGCAGAGAACAGAATCTTGAGCTTGTTTGCTTTCCACAATTTGCGCAGTAATGTAGAGATTGCTCTTTCTAACTACAAGCCTCGGCAGACCTGAAGTAAGCAGCTTAAGCCTTGCTGCATAATCTGTTTTGCTTTCTCTTCTCCGTTTTTTCTTTATTGTAATTCTGCCTTTGCGTTTCATTTTCCAATTCTCTCAAGTAATTGCTTTTTGATTTTTATCTGAGAGGATTTTATTTCTTTTCTCAGCTCCTGATATTTCCCTTTGCCGAGCTTTGCCTTATTCTCCGCCAAGAGTTTTCTCAACAAGCGAACTCTCTTAACCCAAACACTCTTGCCCACTCTCCTTTTCTTTCTCTTCCCTTTTCTACTCCCAACTCCTCTTCTCAGTCCTTTCTTTTTCTGCTTTAGTCTTTTTCTAAATCTTCCTTTGCTTACGCCCTTTACTTTCTTTGCTTTAATTGCACCATCTTTTATCAGCTCACGAATGTCTTCTTTAGTTATAGCCTCTTTAATATCAGTAAGCCTATCAGGATTAAACCAGATTCTTTCTTTTCCTGCTTTCAAAATTCCAGATGCAAGTCTTCTTTGTAATTTGAGTGCCATTTTGTTTTCTTTCTGTTCTTCTTTCCTTAACCTAACCAGTAAATGTTTTTCTTCTCATAATTTTTTGTTTAGGTTGCTGCGCAGGAGCTTTTAACTCAGCCCTCTCAATTCCATCTTCTGCTTTAATTTCTGGCTTTATTTTCTCAATTATCTTTTCTTTCTCTTCCCCTTCCTTTGCTGGTTTTTCTTCCTTAACCTTTTCTTCTTGCGTTTTTTCTGCCTTCCTCTTCTCCTCTTTCATAGCTCTCTGTTTTTTCTCTGCAAGTTCTTTCTCCGCCTTTGATAAAAATTCGTTAACATCAAGATTAGTTTTAATATTCCATTCCTTCGCAAGCTTTGCCATTTCAATCTTCTTTTTCTTTCCAATCGCCGCGAAAATTGCTAGTTCGTCAGCCTTAATCCTCTTAAGCTCTTCAACATTATGAACTAATCGCGGCTTTAATCCAGAAATTTTTCCTCTAACAGTTTTTGCTTGTGAATAGCCAATGCTTGGCGTTTTTCCATGTCCTCTCTTCTGCTCTCTAAGCTTGTTATGCCTTCCTCTTGCCCTTCTCCAAATCTGCTTTTTTTTCCTCCCCTTTCCAAGCTTTGATTTTTTATGCCAGTCCTTTCTAAGAAACCTCGGCTTCTTCTTTCTCAAATTTTTTTCAACCATTTTAAAATCTCCAAGCTATTTACCCTTTATTATGGCCTCTCAATCAGATAAATTCCATCCATAAAAATTCTTTTATCTTTTGCTTTAACCTTTGTTGCTCCTTCAATGTTAGTAGCGACTTGTCCAGCAGCTTCCTTATTCGCAGATGTTACAGTTATCATATCACCTTCAATCTTCACATCAACGCCTTGCAGAAGTTTAGCTTGCCTAGGAATTCTCTCGCCTAGAAAATTTTTTACAAAAAGTAAGCCTTTGCTTTTATCAATCTCAACACGCATTGGAAAGTGCGAGCTTGCAACTTGAAGTTTGTAAGTAAAACCTTCTCTCACACCTTTAACCATATTCTTAATTTTTCCAACAACGGTGCCTGCAAGCCTCTTCTCTCTCTTTGTAGCCTTCTCTGCTTCAACGAAAATCAGATTGTTCTCTTGCCTTAACTTTAACTTTCCGAGTTTAAATGCTTCCCCCACTTCTCCAAGCTTACCTTTAATTCTTACTCCCCCATCTAAAGCAATTTCAACATCTGCAGGGATTTCAATTTTCATTAATAAGTTGTCTTTCATTTTTTCATTCTAATAACAGTAAGCAATTAATTTCCCGCCTAGGTTTTTCTCCATAGCCTCTGCGTGAGTTAGCAATCCTTTATTTGTGCTTACAATTATTATTCCCAAACCTCTTGCTGGAAGGAATCTTTTGATATATTTCTCATAGCTGTCTTTTTTCACATTGAATCTTGGCTTAATGGCCTTACAGAAATTTAATTTAGCAAGCACTAATTCAACATAGCCGCCTCTGCTATCTTTATGCACTTTATAACTTTTAATGTAGCCATTCTTCTTCATTACTTCTAGAACGGCAACCATAGATTTGTTTACGGGTTTAAACTCGCAGTTATATTTACCAATTCTCTTGCTATTTACAAGATGGTTCAAAAAATTTGAAAGATTATCGCGTTGTACCATTTTTAAGAATATTTTTTGAATCCGATTTCTTTTGCTATTTCTCTAAAGCATTGTCTGCATAAGTGAAGGCCATAACTGCTTACATGCGCGCCATATCTTCCACAGTTTACACATCTCTTTGCTGCAATGCCAAACTTTCTATCTTTAGGCTTGTTGTGTTTCATAAACCTTTGCAACTTTTCAGGCTTCTTTGCTATTTGCTTAATTAATTTTCTCCAATCTGATGCTGTCATTTTACCCCTCTACATTTATTCCTAAATTTTTATTAAGATAATCAACAACTTCCTCTTTAGTAATTCTTTGCTTTTCAGGCAGCTTTCCTCTTCTCACTTTTTTCTTAGCCACTCTAAATCCAGCTCTGCCGAAAGTTACGCTGACATCTAAGCCTAATAATGGAATATCCCTCTGATATGGCACATCAGGAATCTGAATATATTCTCTAATTCCGAAAGAGAAGCCGCCAGTTGTAATTTGCGTTGCATTAATTTTGTTTTCAATGGCTTCTAAAAGTCTCGGCAAGAGATTAGTGGCCTTTTTTCTGCGCAAAGTAACCTTGCAGCCTATAGGCAAGCCTTTTCTAATCTTCCATGCGGCAATTCTTTTCTTCGCTAATGTCTTAACAGGCTTCTCTCCTGTAATAACTTCTAGCAATTTCATTGCTTTAAGCAATTTTGCTTCGTCTGTGCCTGCACCAATATTTAGTGTAACTTTATCGAGCTTTATTTCTCTCATTTTCTCATTCCTCTGGCAACGAAATTATTGGCTTATCTTTCCCTATAATAAAAACATGTTTTTTTAAGACATTGATTTTTTCAGAATCTAATTCACAAATGATGCTTCCAGCATCAATATCTACAATCTTTGCAACTCTACCAAGATGCTTTCCACTCAGCAAGTAAGCAAGATTTCCTTTCTCGAGTTTTAATTGCGAATCTACTTTTTTACTCTCCAGATTAAAGATCACTGTATTCCCAACAGAATACTTCTCTGCAGAAAGAAAATTTCTCCCGTCATCTAAATTTATCTGTCTCTTGCTTCCTTTAAGTGTGATGCTATTAATCACTTTAGCTGGCTTAATCTTTGTCTCTTCTTCTCTTATTTCATGCAAGAAGAGTTTCTTATTTTTAATCATCACGCGAAAATATTTCTTTATCTGTGGAAATGAAATTACATCAAATAAGCTTATTGCTAAGCGAGGCTCCTTCACAACTTTATTATTAACTTTAACCTTTCCAGAATTTAATATGAATTTAATCTCTCTAGAAGTTTTTGCGTAATCAAGAAGTTTTATTGCAATATTCAGAGGAAGCGAAAGTTGCAACTTCCTGCCTGGCAGAGGCTTCGCTACATAAACACTTCCTTTCCTTGCCAGAGGCCAAGTCTTCGGCATTGCTAATCTCTTAATGTACGCCATTTTCTTGCTTTTCTTACTTAACAGATTTAGTTATATTCCTTTCCAGAGCTTTAATTCTCTCCTTATCATCTAAGTTAAGCTCTGTTATCATCAAATTTGAAGGATTAAATGGAACATTAACTTTTGTGCCATCCCTTCTTGCTCTTTGCAGCCCTTCGAGATAAACTTTTGTCTTTCTAAGATTTACTGCAGCAATCTTTGCACTTCTTTTCTTAAAAGCTCCCCTCATTACTTTAACATTATCTCCTTTACGTAGAGTGAAGCTTCTTCTCTTATACTTCTGTTTCAATTCCTTGCTCAAATGCGCAGCAAGAAATTTCCTCTTCACGTGTAAAGGAGCATTAGCTCTGTATTTGCGCTGCTTTGCTTGCTTTTTGCTACTCTTCCATGCTTTGCTGAATTTTTTTGCCATCTTAAAAGCAGATTATAAATCTCAAAGATTATAATTTTAAAAAAGTTCCTAAAAGAGCTAAGAACCTAGGTGAGTAGCACAGAATAGCAGTTTAAAAAACTTACTCAAAAACCCACTTGCTAAACAATCATAGGCGCTAGTTTAGAAACATTAGGCCATCTTTCAGCAACTTCTCTTGCAACCGGGCCTTTAATTAGAGTGCCCTTTGGATTTCCTTTGTTGTCTTTAAGCAGCACAACTGCATTATCTTCAAATTTTACTCTCTCTCCTGTAAGTCTGCGGAATTCTTTAGCTTGCCTTACAACAACAGCATCAAAAACCTTTCCCTTAATTGTGGCATCTCCCCTGCGAACAGAAACTTTAATATGATCAGAAACTCCGCAAGAAGGATTTCTTCCCTTAACAGTTTTACCTCTTCTTATAACCGCAACTATCCTCACAAACTTTGCACCGCTATTATCGCAAGTTGGCACAAAACTTCCAATTGTTAAGCCTCGCGCTTTTGCTTTTATGGGTTTCATTTT
>CAYICV010000037.1:0-1323 GCA_964362035.1 Candidatus Woesearchaeota archaeon
ACATGCAGAAAAGAGGAATAGGAAGGAAAGGAGTTACACATGTTGAAATCATTCTTAGCTTTGCCCTCTTCCTCGGCATAGTCATAGCTGTCTTCATATTCCTTAGGCCTGTTCGAGAGCCTCAATTAAGTAGTGTTATGCTTGATATTGCCGAGCTAGGCTTCAAGAATGAAACCACCATCACCCTAGGCAGTTTAGCTTTTAATGTTGATACTAATCCTCTTCTGAATCCTAACTGGGCTACAATTAGTTGCTTTACAGTCACACATCCATTTGATATTGGAACAGGAGCAGAACAGCTGAAAAGTAATAATGTTTTTGTTGAAAGTTCTGATGGAGCAGATCTGAAATTCCTTCTCTCATCCGATATTGCAATAGAAAAGAGAGGCACTTTCTATTACATATTCTTTTCATTTGATGAAACATTCCTGCAAAATGCTTTAGGCAGCTGCCCTCCTGAAAACACATTAGCAGCAGCTGCTTACACTTATTCAGTCCCAAGAACAGAGCAGCTCATCTCGAGACAAAAACTCGAGCAGCTTAAAACACTTTATACTCAAGATTATGCAAAATTAAAGAAAAAATGGTTCTTGCCTGCCAGAAATGATTTTGAAATTAGAGTTGAAGATGCTTCAGGATTAATTTATAATCTTGAAAGAGAAATCCCTCCAAATAAAGATGTTTTTTCAAGAGAGATTACGCTCAATATGCTAGATCAAACTTCCGGGATACAAGTTAAGCAGATACACGTCTTGATAAAAGTATGGTAAGATGATAAACTAAAATCAAAAATGCTCATCATGCCCAAAATAAAAACACAAAAATGCAGCACAAAAGGTAAGCAAAATTTAGCTGCTTAACAAAGGAAGTTAAAATGAAACCATTAATAAAGGAAAAGAAGGCGTTTATAAAAATACTCGAAGCAGCGCTTGCCGCTCTTGTGCTTCTTGGATTTGTTTACTTCATCACTCTGCCTACATATGTTAAGAAGACAGATTTAGAAGATGAGGTTTATAGGGCAGTCAATGCTGCGCTTGATGAGGTTGAAAGGAATACCACTTTCAGGGATGCTGTCTTCGCAGCAGATTTAAACAAAGTGCAAGATTTTGTGACGTCATCTCTTGGAAGAAAGCAGCTTGCTGGCAATATTGCAATATGCAACATTAAAGAAGTTTGTCAGCCTACTGCGCAGCTGCCTGAGAAAGATATTTTTGTTAGAGAAAGAATTGTTTCAAGAAACACGCCAACAGGAACAGAATTCAAAAAGGTTGTAATCTTTGCATGGACAGCATTTTAAACGAAAAGTTTAATAAGTTTTACTAA
>CAYICV010000037.1:1423-5463 GCA_964362035.1 Candidatus Woesearchaeota archaeon
TTGTAATCTTTGCATGGACAGCATTTTAAACGAAAAGTTTAATAAGTTTTACTAAGTAAGCTTGACAATAAAAGGTATAAAATAAAAGAGGCAAAGAAAGATGGTAATAAAAGCAATAACAGGCTTCTTCGCAAGACTGTTCGGAGGCATATTTAAAGAGAAGCGAAATGTTAAGCTTGGCTTTTATGGACCTCCGAATGCTGGCAAGACTTCGCTTGCCAATAGGATTTGCAAAGATTTTGCAGGAGAGGAACTTGGCAAAGTTACAAGAATTCCACATGAAACTCGAGAAGTGCAAGTAAAGGAAAAGGTTGAGATTAATCATAAAGGAAGGAAGCTCACCCTGAAGATTGTTGATACCCCTGGAATTGCAACCAAGATTGATTATGAAGATTTTATGAGATTTGGCCTGAACGAAAAAGAGGCAAAGAAAAGAGCAAAAGAGGCAACAAAAGGCGTTATAGACGCAATAAAATGGCTCAACGATGTTGATGCTGTTGTTGTAGTTCTAGATGCAACCCAGAATCCGTATTCTCAAGTTAATATAACCATAATTGGCAATCTTGTTGCAAGAAAGCTGCCTGTTCTGATTGCCGCAAATAAAACTGATCTGAGAAAAGCCGATGTTAAGAGGGTTGAGGCAGCATTTCCAGAATATGATGTTATTGGCTTATCGGCTAAATTTGGAAAGAATGTAGACGACTTTTATGAAAATCTTTTCAATTTATTAAAATGATAAGAAAATGATGAAATAAAAATAAAGATGAAAAAAGAGAGATGAAAAAAACGCTCACATTACAATTTGTTCCTTATGCAGAAATTATTAATCTAAATAGTGTTGAGAGAATAAGAAAACTTTTGAAAGTGGTTTTGGCAAATGAGATTGTGCTTTTGCAAGGAAAGTTGAAGATAGATGAGGAAACGCGACTTATTGAAGATACCATGGCTTTGGTTGGAAATCTTAGAGGTTTTAAAGGAGTTGAGCTTGCAGTTCTCTCGCCTAAAGCAACAAAAGACCCTTTTGAAAAGATTAAACGCGGATTGGTTAAAGCCCTCGTAGGAGAGCAAGATTCAATAACTATTATAGGTCCTGCATCAATTGTAAGAGAGATCAAAAGAGATCCAAATAAGATTCAATTGCTACTCGAAAAGAAATAAAATGTTAAGAAGAGGCAGAGTAGATTATTCAGTTCTGACATTGCTTGCAATTGTGTTAATTTTATTCATCATTTGGTTGATTGTAACGTATATTAGAAAATGAAAATAAAATGAAATTTGATTTGCATGATATCGTAATAAAGATATTAATGCTGGTTTTAGGAATTATTTTAATCATCATGATAATATTAAAATTAATAGGTAGCAGTCCAACAACCGATAGTATATTTGGAGTTGCTATAGGGCTGTTGATCACAGCTGTGTATCATCTAACCTACAAAGTAGGAAGAATAGAGTCTAAGCTTGATAATTTAGCAAGTCAGTTTTCAGCATTAGCAAAAGATTTTAAAGAATATGTGAGACGTAAAAGGTAAGAAGGATTAATATAAAAGATAAAGAATAAAGGAGCTTGGGAGAATGCCTCATCAATGTGTTAGATGTGGAAATTTGTATGAAGATACTGCAGATGAACTGCTCAAAGGCTGTAGCTGCGGCAGCAAATTTTTCTTCTTTATAAAGCAAGAGCATATCGAAGAGCTGCAAAAAGAAACAGAGAAACTTTCAGTGGACGAGAAAAGAGAGATTGAACAAGACGTAATTGGCATTATTGGCCCAGAAATTGACAGAAGCAAGCCAGTGGTTTTCAATCTTGAGAGCATTCGAATAAGGAAGCCTGGAAAATTTGAGCTTGACTTAGTTAGACTATTCAAAGGCGTACCGCTTGTTTACAGAGTGGAAGAAGGGAAATATCTTATTGATTTGCCCTCTACTTTTATGCTCGGGAAGAAGAGGAAATAGTGAATTAGCACGTAGCGAAAAGAGAAAGGTTAAAAAGTATAAAATTTCTTTTCTAATATGAAACTAGATAACGTGATAAAAGAGATATCCCCTTCTAAAAGCGACTTGGAGCTAATAAGAAAGGAGACTCAAGAGCTTACCGCGAAGCTCGAAAGAATCAAAGATGCAGAAATCATTCTTGGTGGTAGCGATGCAAAGGGCACCGCAATTAAAAAGGGAAAGCATGAAAAGAAGGAAGTTGATATCTTTATTGCTTTTAATTACAAGAAATATGCAGCAAGCTCAGCACAGCTCGCAGACATCTTGGCGAGAGAGCTTAAGAGACTCGGCTTGAAAGTGCAGCGCTTGCATGGAAGCAGGGATTATTTCCATTACGAAGTTAGGCCAGCAAACATTAGATTTGAAATTGTGCCAATTCTTAAGATTAAGAAGCCTGCAGAAGCTGTTAACATTACTGACATCTCGCCATTACATGTAATTTATGTGAAAAATAAAATTAAGAAGAAATCAAGGCTTGCAAACGAAATTAGGCTTGCAAAGGCCTTCTGCTTTGCGCAGGATTGTTACGGTGCAGAAAGTTATGTCAGAGGCTTTTCAGGATATGCTCGTGAGATACTTGTTATATATTACGGGCGCTGTAACGCCTTAGCAAAAGCCGCAGCAAAATGGAAAAGCATGCAAGCAAGATACAAAGGCAAAGTCATCACTGATCCAGCAAAGCACTATAAGAACAAGGATGCGATATTCTTTCAACTTTCTGAGTCTAAGCTGTTAGCGCCGCTAATTCTAATTGACCCTCTGCAAAAAGATAGAAATGCAACAGCTGCCTTAAGTGAGGAAAAGTTTAATACTTTTATTGAGGCATGCAAGAGATTTCTTAATAAGGCTTCATCAAAGACCTCAACACAATTTTTTGTCAAAAAAGAGATAACAGGGAAAGCTCTGCAGAAGCAGGTTAAAAAAGGAGAAAAACTCCTTACAATCCATCTTGACCTGAGAAAAGGGAAAGAGGATGTTTTAGGAGCAAAACTTCAAAAGCTTTTCAGTTTCCTCTATGCAGAGCTTGAGAGAGAAGGCTTCAAATTAAAACGCAAAGAGTTTACTTTCCATCCTGAAAAAAATGTAGCGCATTTCTATTTTATTGTGAAGAATCCGATTTTAAGTGCTTACATAGAAAAAAGAGGGCCTCCAACAAAGCTCGAAGAAGCTGTTAAGAGCTTTAAGCAGAAGTGGAGAGCTACTTACATTAAAAATGGGCGACTTTACACAAGAGTGAAAAGAAAATTTGCTCATGCAGATGCTTTCTTAAAAAATCTTCTTGGAGAAAGGCTTAAAAGTGATAAGGCACTTAAACTAATAAAGACTGTGAAATGGCATTGAAATCCAAAAAAGAGGAAAAAGAGGTCAAAGGAGCAAGAGAAGTAAGAAAAATAAGAGAAGAATCTAGGCAGCATAAAATAAATCCAAGCCTTACATTTGCTGTCTTCTTAATAATTTTAATGCTCTTAATTGGAACTATCGTTTTCCATTATAACGAAGGCTGGGATTGGGTTGATTCTTTCTATGTTAGCGGCTTGACAGTTACAACTCTCGGGCATGAAGGGTTAGCGCCAACAAGAGATTCTACTAAGCTTTTCACTGTATTTTATGTTATTATAACCTTTGGCTTATTCTTATATAGTGTGCACATTATTGCATCAAGCATTATAAAAAGAGAATTGCAGTTGCTATCCTTGCTCACTAAAAGGCGTAGGTAAAGTCAGCAAGACTCAGTGGCTTCTGTAAAATCCTTCCATTCCTCCCCTTCCCTCTCTTTCTCTTAGACTTCTTCTGTCAGCCTTTAAAATTGAGTCAACAATCTCAATCTTGCAGATTCAATCTTTCACATGTAACTCAACAACATTATCATCAACAAGGACATGATGCAAGCCAACTTGCTGACCTTCAAATTTCACTGATTTGCCATAAACTCTTGCAAATTTGAACCTTTTCACAAAATCTTTATGCACCTTTTCAGCAAGCTCTTTTACGGTAGCACCTTTCTTCAAGGCAACAGGCGGATAATCTTTTTTCTTCCCTGGCTG
>CAYICV010000038.1:0-5366 GCA_964362035.1 Candidatus Woesearchaeota archaeon
AATAAATAAAGAATTAATTGAAAATACCAACAGGATTTTCTGGCAGTTTAGAGTACTTAAGGCAACAAAGGGTTAAAAAGAGAATGAGAAGAAGAGGGTGAAAGAAAAATTTGTCTGCAAAAATTTATAAAGTATTATTTCTTATTTTTATTATGGCTAAAGAATTTACAATCATAATTGAAAAAGATGAAGATGGATGGTTTGTTTCAGAAGTAGTTGAGCTTCCGGGATGTCATACTCAATCTAAAACTATGGATGAGCTTATTGAAAGGACAAGGGAAGCGATAAAAGCTTATCTTGGAAAAGAAAAAATAGAGGTTAAGGAAAAGTTTATTGGCTTGCAAAAAGTAGAGGTAGCTTAAATGCCAAAGCTTCCAAGATTAACTGGAGGAGAGTTATGCAAAATAGTAGAGAAGTTAGGATTTAACTTTATTAGACAAACTGGAAGCCACGCAGTCTACGAGCATCCAGATGGCAGAAAAATTGTTATTCCTGTTCACGCTGGGCAAGAAATTGGTCCAGGTTTATTAAACAAAATAATTAAAAGAGGCTTGAGAATTTCTAGAGAAGAATTTATGAAGTATGTCTAAAGAGAGGATGAAAGAAAAAGAAAAATTTATTTGTAAAAGGCCTGGGAAGAAAAGTCTTGCAGTAATCAGGAGAGACAGAAAAGTAATTTCTCCTTCACTTACAAGAGAATTCGATTTTGTTTGGCATGCTGCAAAAGGCTGTTATGTTTGGGATGTTGATGGCAAGCGCTATTTAGATTTCTCAGCAGGAGTTGCAGTTGCAAATATTGGCCATACAAATGCAGAAGTTGTTACGGCAGTGCAAAAGCAACTGAAAAAAGGAATTCATTCTGCATTCTCAGATTTTTATGCGGAGTTGCCTGTGAGATTTGTTGAAAATCTGCTAAAATTTGTGCCTTCGCATTTGAACAAGGCTTTTTTGAGCAACAGTGGAACTGAAAGCATTGAAGCTGCACTTAAACTTGCAAGATGGCATACAAAAAAGAGATGGCTGATTGCATTCAAGCCGAGCTTTCACGGAAGAACAATGGGGAGCTTGAGTCTAACGAATGCCAGGCCTGTACATAAAGAGCGTTTTGGCCCTTTCCTTGACGCTAAGCATGCTATCTACCCTTATTGTTATAGATGTCCATTTGGAAAGCAGCATGAGCATTCTTCTTCTGAATGTGTTAATAATTATCTATCAGTGCTTGAAACAACAATGAAGGCTGCGGGAAATGTTGCTGCCATTTTTCTAGAACCGATTGCAGGCGAGCCTGGCTATATTGTTCCGCCAAAAGAATTTGTTAAAGGTGTGCGCGAAATTGCTGATAAATATGGCGCTCTGCTTTGCGATGATGAAGTTCAATCAGGTTGTTATCGCACAGGGAAATTTCTTGCGATAGAAAATTTTGCTGTTAAGGCAGATATTGTTTCTCTCAGCAAAGCAATTGGTGGGGGAATTCCTCTCGGCGCAACTCTTGCCTCCTCAAAGATAATGAAATGGCCTCCTGGAGCTCATGCAAATACTCTTGGAGGCAATTTACTTGCATGCGCGGCAGGAATTGCAACTCTTAATTACATGAAGAAAAAGAATGTTGGAGAAAATGCACATAGAATTGGAAAATTAATAATGCGCAGATTAGAGGAAATGAAAGAGCAATATGAGATTATTGGAGATGTTCGAGGCATCGGCTTAATGATTGGAGTAGAGATTGTTAAAGATAAAAGAAGCAAGCGCATTGCAAGAGAGGAGAGACAACAAATTTTATGCAAGGCTGTTGAGAAAGGGCTTCTCTTGTTGCCTGCTGGTGAAAGCGCAATCAGATTTGCTCCGCCCTTGATTATTACAAAAGAGCAGGCGCTGCATGGCCTGGATATTTTTGAGGATGCTGTGAGGGTTGTGAGGTGAAGATGATTTTGGGGGTTTTACACATTAGTTCTTTAAAGAGGTTGGATATCCATTGGTTCTTTGCTTAATGAATACTCATGGCCCCAATCCCACTCTCCAATTTCTTTTCTTGCTGACCCCCTTGCTTCTTCAACAGTATTAGCCTTTGTAGAGACATAAGTAATCCCAACTTTTTGAAAACCCATTCTATTTCTTACTTCAACTGCAAATGTTACTAATAACTTTTTTGAGTCTTGCTTATGAGCTTTAGCGTCTAGACTTAAAACTCCTAAGTCTGAAAGTATTTGATCTGCAACAAAGCTTAGGCCATCTAGAGTTCCAAATTTCTTCTCTTGAATTTCTGTAGCCATATCTTGATTAACCGAATATAGAGTTTTAACATTAAAATATATTTCAGGATCGTCGCCCGAATTGTAAGGCAATGGCACAAACCGTTTTTCACAAAGTTGGCAAGTCCATATTGTTCCCCAGCCTGCTCTACTATCTACCCTTACAATATTAAAATTAGATATCACATCTGGGCTCCTTTTTTCAAATTTATCTGTTTCAGTCCAAGGTGGGACTATAATATGAAAGCCGTGCTCTTGTAAATTTTCTGCCTCCTTTAAAGTATACTCTAGCTCGCTTCCTGTCCCACTTATCATAACATAAGTTGACATTCTTGGGATATCATCTTTATTTTCCTTTGGTTTAGACTTTAAAGGAGGAGTTGATATTTCGTTTTGTTTAGGTTTTCTATTTCTATCATAAGAAAAAGTGTGATAATCAGGAATAAAAAAAGTTTGAATGCCAGATTCCACTTCTTGCATAATTTCTAATGCTTGCTCGAGTTTGCTTTGTGAAAAATTTCTGACTAATTCTGGTTCCTGTAATGTTCTTTCTAATAATTCAGAAATTATAACAGGGAATGCATAATAAGTTAAAGCACCGGTTGAAATTTTTGAGCCTATATTCAATTCGAAAAAGATGTCGCCATACTCCTTTTTCAGATGTTCTCTAATTTTTCTTTGGACTTCTTCTTGATAATCAATTAAATCGGTAAGATGCTGTGAAAAATCGTTATTTCTGAAAAGAAGCGGCTCATACATTTTACCTAGCTCAGGATCTAAGTGTACTATCCCCCTTAGGCCCACCTCTGAGAGTATTCTTTCTTGTCTAGAGCCATAAATGTGGGGTACAATAATCTTAGATTTCCCACCAAGCTTTTTCTTCAAGCCTTCGCTAACTTTTTTAGCAATTAGCCCACCTAAGATATAGGGCTCATTTCCATGAGATGGATTTATATAAATGGTTCTTTCCTTCATTTTCTCATTAGCCTGAATTTGAAGAGGGTTTAACATTAAAAATCTTTTGCCCGTCACGAGCAGAAAGTAGTCCTAAAAAAGCGGCGTGAGGAGCAAAGCTTTATAAAGCCCAAGAGGGCAATAGCGGCAAGTGGAAATTTGGAAAATGGACAGACATTATGTTATCGGAAGAAACGGACTTATAAGGTTAATAGAGGAAGACGAGAGAAGACTAAAAACTGTAGAAGCTGGAACAGCGCCTGATTGGCATAAGGAAATAATAGCTGGTCCTATTAGAAAAAATATTAGTAGACTGACAATGCTCTTAAAAGGATTAAATGGATCAAACTCAAATGGAAATGGTAAAGAAACAAGAGAAGTAAGCGAAGAAGGAAATGAAAAAAGTGATGGCTACTCACCTCAATATTCTGGTCGGCCAATTCCTCCATCTTCTTACAGCTGTGCTGACTGTGGCTATTAACTTTTTCTGGTGTGCGCATAAATTCTTTCTGTGAATTTTCGTTTAGAACTGCTGATATCAAGCGAAGTAGAAGCTAAAGAACGCAAAAATTTTTCTCAACATATTGTATGTGCAGAAAGATATATTTTAGAAAATGCATTTTAATGTGCAATAATCTTTAAATAGAAGCACTTTCTTATATACAAGATTTTGTATGCAATAGCAAAAAAGGACACAATATATTGTGTTCATTCAGAAATGACAAAGGAAGGACAAAAGACATGAGTAGAGAGAAAAAAGTTGAATGATAATTGGGAAATAACTAGATACTAAAGAAAATCAGAGTTGTGGTAAACGCAGAGAAGAGCTCAAGAAAAAATGCAATGCCCTTATTGCAAGCATGCTGAAAGTAAAGTGCTTGATAGCAGAGAGGCAGAAGTTGCAGTGAGAAGAAGGCGTGAGTGTGAGAAATGCGGCAAACGATTCACAACTTATGAGCGAGTTGAGAAGACAGATTTGGCAGTAATAAAGAAAGATGGGAGAAGAGAGCCATTCAGCAGAGAGAAGCTGAGAGCTGGAATTGTAAGGGCATGCGAAAAGAGGCCAGTTGAATCAGAGAAGATTGAGAAGCTCTGCGACGAAATTGAAGAGAAGCTGAAGAAAAAGGAGAAAATAGAAGTGCCATCAAAGTTGATAGGAGAGATGGTTATGAGGCGGCTGAAGGCGATAGATAAGGTTGCTTACATTCGTTTCGCATCTGTGTATAAAGAATTTGAGGATGTTGAAGAGTTTAGAAAAGAGTTGAGGGAGTTGAGGAGTTAAGGAGTTGGAGGGTTGAGATAAAAGAGAAAAGGGGAGAAAAGGCAAACGAAAAGAGAAAAATGGTGATTGCACAAGGATTAGAAAGCAAGGCTGTTGAGAAAGGGTTAAGATTCAAAAGAGCTTACACAGGGCCTGAAAAAGATGCTTTTGACTATTTTAATTGGGGTACTAGACACATTATAATTACAAATCGCGATCCTACCAAACCTCCAACCGTTGACATGTGGGGGGAGATTCCTACTAATTGGGGAGATAAGTCAGAAATTGCATTTGAAAAATATGCCAAATCTGCTGACGTTCCTGGTATTGGTAGAGAGACTAGTGTTAAACAAATTGTTCATAGAGTAGTAAACTCTATAACACACCAAGGTTTGCAAAGAGGTTATTTTAGTAGCGAAGAAGATGCTAGAGTATTTGAACAGGAATTAAAGTATATACTTGTTGATCAAAGAGCGTCTTTTAATTCTCCAGTATGGTTTAATGTTGGTTTGCATCATGTTTATGGGATGAAAGGAAAGGCTGGAAGGAATTATGCTTGGGATTATGAAAGAGGAGAAACTGTTCTAGTCAATGATAATTATGAAAGACCACAAGCTTCAGCTTGTTTTATAGTAGGTATAAAAGATGATCTGGGGGATATACTCCAACAAGTTGTTAGAGAGGGAAGGATATTTGAAAATGGTTCAGGAACTGGTTCAAATTTTTCTGTGTATAGAGCAGAAGGAGAGCCTATTACTGGTGGCGGTTCAGCTTCAGGACCTAAGTCATGGATGAAAATTTTAGATACGTCAGCCGGCGCAATAAAATCTGGAGGGAAGACTAGGAGAGCTGCTAAGATGGCGGTGTTTAATATTGATCATCCTGATGTTGAAAAGATTATT
>CAYICV010000039.1:0-5289 GCA_964362035.1 Candidatus Woesearchaeota archaeon
GACATAAATATTTTCTAAAGGAAGCGAAAAAGCTGGGATACTTGATTGTGATGATTGCAAGCGATGAAATGAATAAGAGGAAGCACGGCAATAAAGCCATTAAGATAGATGCAAGGAAGAGGGGCGTTGAGGAATTAAAAATTGCTGATAAAATTTTGACGGGTAAAAAAGATAGGATGGAGATAGTTTTAAAAGAAAAACCCGATATAATTGCTCTTGGTTATGACCAAGAGATGCCTGAATTAAGCAAAGAAAGCTTAAAGGCAATTGAAGAAAAAATTAATAAGAAGATAAAAATTGTGAGAATAGGAAAGTTTCAAAATGGTAAGCGTGAAAGTTGGTAAGTTAGCAGATTTCCCAGAAGGAGAGATGAGGGGTTTAACAGTTAATGGAAATGAAATCCTAATTGCAAACGTAAAAGGCAAGGTATATGCGATGCATTCTGTTTGTACGCATGAAGGCGGACCGCTTGCAGAAGGCGAGCTTAAAGAATATAGAGTAACTTGTCCATGGCATGGCGCTGTCTTTGATGTTCGCACAGGAAAAGTGCTTGAAGCGCCTGCAGAGAAGAATGAGGAAACTTTCAAAGTAAGTATTAAGGGAGAAGAAGTTTTTGTTGAGGTATAAAGTTGCTGTAAATATGAAAATCTTCCTTACAGGAGCGAGCGGGTATGTTGGAAATTATATTCTGCGAGATTTAGTTAAAGCTGGCTATGAAGTTAATTGCCTCATAAGAAAAGGAAGCGAAAAGAAGCTGAGAATGAAGGGTAAGAAAATAAAGATATTTTATGGGGATATTACAGACTCTGCTGCAGTCGCAAAGGCCATGAAAGGTTGTAAGGCTGTAATCAACCTTGTTGCAATTAGAAGAGAGCATAGAAAACAAACATTTGAAAACGTTATCTTTGGTGGAACAAAAAACTGTGTGGATGCTGCTAAAAAGCACGGCATAAAGAGATTTATTCAGATGTCTGTGCTTGGAGCAAAAAGGAATGCAGAAACAAAATTTTGGCAGGCAAAATGGGAAGCAGAGGAGTATGTTAGAAAAAGTGATTTAACCTACACAATTTTCAGGCCTTCATTTATCTTTAGTAAAGAGGACATTAGCATAAATGAGTTTGCGCGCCTAATTAAAAAGTTTCCAGTATTTCCAATCTTTGGAGATGGAGAATACAAAAGCCAGCCTGTCTATGTTGAAGATGTTAGTGCGGCATTTGCAAAGGCAATTAAACTGCGGGATGTAGAAAATGGAATATTCGAAGTCGGTGGACCTAAAAAATATACATTTAACGAGCTGATCGCTACTCTTGAAACACTTGTTAACAAAAAGGTTGTAAAGCTAAACGTGCTACTATGGATTGCTTACCCCATTGTAAGTCTTATTCAATTTCTCCCAAATGCGCCAATAACAATGGGAGAGTTAAAGATGCTCACTAGAGATAATGTCTGCAATGAAAAGAAGTTTGCGGAGATTTTTAAGATTAAATTAACTCCGCTCGAGAAAAAATTTAAGGGGTATCACAAATGAAGCAAAAATGCGAACACTGTGGAAAAGAATTAAAGCCAGGAAAAAGTAAGCTTTACAGAAAGCACGACCACTTTCATCTTCTATGCGAAAAATGTTATTCAAAGATAAGCTGATAAATTTAAAAATCTTGGCGAGCGTCTAGTTCTTATGGCTGCTGTAAGTTCTGCAGAAGTTGAGAAAAGAATATTGGAACTAAAAAAACAGTTCCCGCATGCAAAATATTATCTCCATTTTAGTAATCCCCTAGAGCTGCTTGTTGCGGCTATCCTCTCTGCACAAGCAAGAGATGAAGTTGTTAATTCTGTTACGCTCGCTCTGTTCAAGAAATACAAAACTGCGAAGGATTATGCTAATACAAATTTGCAAGAACTAATTAAAGACATAAGCAGGATTTCTTTTGCAGGAAATAAAGCAAAGATGATAAAGGCTACTTGTAAAATTCTTGTAGAGAAGCATGGCGGAAGAGTGCCTGCAAGCATGGAAGAACTCGTAAAGCTGCCCGGCATTGGAAGGAAGACTGCTAACACGATACTCATTAATGCCTTCGGCAGAGTAGAAGGGATTCCTGTTGATACTTGGGTAATTAAGCTCTCGCAAGAATTTGGCTGGACAAAAGAAAAGAATCCTGAAAAAATCGAGCGAGATTTGATGCGGCTCGTGCCGAAAAAACATTGGAAAGAGATTGCTTATCTTCTGAAAGCTTATGGAAGGGTGCACAAGAAATGATAGAAATGATAGAAAAAATTAAAGTTATCGTTGATAAAAGAGAAAAGAACAGCTTGGTTGCGCACGAGCTAATCAATCTTGGCTTGGCGGTGAAATTTGAAAATCTTCCTGTTGCAGATTATTTAGTCGGCAAGATTGCGATTGAAAGAAAAACTGGCTCTGATTTTATTAGCTCAATGATAAATAAACGCTTGCTGAGGCAGCTTCAAGAGTTAAGGCAATTTGATAAAGCGCTGCTTATCATTGAAGGTAATCTCTACGAGAATGAATTTAACCCTAATGCGATAAAGGGCATGTTGCTTAGTATAATGCTTGATTATAAGATTCCAATAGTTTTTACTTCTGACTATGATGAAACTGCTGCATTCATTCTTCTGCTTACAAAAAGGCTTGAGAAAGGAAAGAGCGAAATTGGCTTAAAGGTTAAGAAAAGGACTTACTCGCTTGCTGAGCAACAGCAATTGATTGTTGAAGGCCTGCCTTCAGTTGGGCCGAAACTTGCAAAAGCATTATTGGAAAATTTTAAAACAGTAAAGAACTTAGCTAATGCATCTGAGGAAGAGTTGCAAAAAGTGAAAAAGATTGGAAAAAAGAAAGCGCGCATAATTAAGAATATTCTTGAGGAGGAGTATAGGCCGAGGTGAATTAAGGTGGAAAATGGACTGAGAGTTATTTTAGATGCGGGAGGGGATCATCCGAATGGTTTTGAAGAAATCTTGCATGGGGGAATAGAAGCGGCTAAACAAGGTGTCCCGATAACTTTTTCTTGTACAAAAGAACAGGCTCAGAAAGTTAAGAGGTATACTAATAACTTAGACATAGATATACTTGAAGCTAGAAGGGTAATTCCAATGAATGAAGAACCGTCTCTGCGTCAATTGTATGAGGAATTTAAAGATGATAACGAATCGTCTATAGTTGTTGCTGCTAAACTCGCTGCTGAAACAGGATGGTCGATTGTAACCGCAGGCAATAGACGGGCAGCGATTTCCATTTCCGTAATTGCCTTTGATAAATTAGAAAAAAGGGTTAAGCCTGTGTTATCGGGAATTGTGCCTTCTCGTAGAGGAGTTAAGGAAGTTGTATTATGTGATATGGGCGCTGCCACTTTTGAATCTGTAGAGGACTATGTTAACACTGGAAAACTTTGTGTAGGAGAAGCTAAGGCGGTTGGTAGAGAAAATCCTACAGTAGCGTTACTTAACATAGGAACAGAGCCCTATAAAGGAAAAAAAGAGGTTTACAAAGAGTTAAGTAATAGCAACTTAAATTTTGTAGGAAATGTAGAGCCTAATAAGGTTATTATTGAAGGACTAGCAGATATAGTGCTAGTGGACGGATCTATCGGGAATCACGTGCTAAAGCTTTTTGAGGGAATTGCCGAGTATTATATTGATGAAATAAAGGAAATAGCGAACCAAAATATAGCGTACAAGTTTTTTGGTTGGTGTGCAAAAAAATTAATGAAAAAAGGCACGGATCCGAGAAAATATAGCGGTGCTCTGCTTCTTGGCGTTAATGGCAAGATAGTTAATTGTCATGGAGAATCCGATAGAGTAGCAATAAAATATGGCGTAATCAGGGCATGGAGCTATGCTCAAAATAAGAATATTATCAAAAATCAGAAAGAAGAACTAAGCAAAGGTTAGCACGTCTTCATAAAGCGGCCCTTTAAGAGTCAGCGTGCTCTGCTTTAGCTTAAAGTTCTGCACTTCAAAACCTTTCTTCTCAAACTTAACCTCTTGTAGCTTGTTTTGCAGCTCTGCTTTATCTTCAACCATCTTAACTCTTGCAAGAGTAACGTGTGCTTCAAATCTCTCGTCTTTGCTTCCGAGAAGAGAGCTAATCTGCGTGCTTAGCTCTTTAAACTTCTCCTCAGGCTCAAGAGAAACCCAGATAACCCTTATAAATTGCTGAGAGGGGAAAACTCCAAGCTTGCCAAGGGTTGCTTTAAATGGTTTTAACTTAACCGCTTTCAACTTTTCCTTTAGCTGATTAACTTTTACATCGCTGATTTCTCCAAGAAATTTCAGCGTGAGATGAAAATTTTCTTTTTCAACAAATTTTGCTTTTAAGCCAGAAATCTGAGAAAGCTGCTTCTGAACTTTTTCAAGCTCTTCTGCAACTGCTGTAGGCATGTCGATTGCGATAAAGGCTCTCATCTTACATCAGCTCTGCTAAGATTTTAGCTGCCAGCTTAACTGTTATTCCATTTATATCTTTTTTTGGAAGAACTTCCACAATATCTGCTGCAGCGAAATTTTTGAGAATGGTTAAGCGCTGCAAGAAATGAAGTAACTCTCTGCTACTTAATCCCCCGGGCTCTGGATAAGCAACAGCTGGCGCAAATGCGGGATCGCAGACATCTATGTCAACACTAACATAAAAGCTCTGCCATTTCCTTGCTATTTCCATTATTGCTGATGCAATTTCTGCAACGCCTTCAGAAAAAATTTCTTTAGCAGTGAAATGATTTATCTTATAGCTATCAAGAAAATCTTTTTCATTCTCATCAACATTTCGCAGGCCAACCAAGAACACATTCTTTGCGCTAACAAAACCTTTGCCTATCAGCGAGCTTAACCAATCTTCGTGTATGGGAGAAGAAAGAGAAGGCATTAAATCTGCGTGCGCGTCGAAGATAATTAAGCCGGCGTCTTCATTAAGCTGAGAGAATGCTTTGACTGTTGCATAACTAATTGAATGGTCCCCACCGAGAAAAATAACTTTCTCATCTGCCTTTTTCACATTTATTGCCTTTAAGAATTTCATTGCATTGATTTCAATGTTAGCAAGAGAGGCATCAATATCGTTCTTAATTGGTAAGATAGTCTCCGCGTCAAAGCGCGGCTTTTTCCAACTCTCGTTAAGCCAGATTTCTTTTAATGCTTTAAGAATTTTATCAGGAGCTTCTTCAGCGCTTTCTGTTCTCTCTAAACTGCGAAAAGGTACTTTAATTATCATAAATCTTTAAAAGCAAAAAGCTCTTTAAATTGTTTTTTATGGTTGAGAAGCAGTTCTTTAGATAGAGATAG
>CAYICV010000040.1:0-5193 GCA_964362035.1 Candidatus Woesearchaeota archaeon
AAAATAAATGTCTTTTTCATTCCTCTTTTGTTTTTTAAGAATATTCAACTTTTTATACTTTATCTAAGATTTTTGATAACTAAAACGTACTACTTAATAAAAATCTTTATATAGTTTATGTTATTATTAAAATCATGTTAAGGGAAAATAAGAACTTTGCTCAAAGTTACACGCCTCCTTGGACTGAAGAATGGATTACCGAAGTAAGACTGGCGTATCAAGCTGTTAAGCAAGTACATAAAAATCTGAGAGAAGAATCAGGCGAGTTGGGAGAAGAAGGCTTTTTAGACAGAGACATTAGCCAGAAGATGAGAGAAGCCTTTTATCAATTTTTGTATCAAGTAGATAAAGACAAGTTACCAGAAGCAATATTATTAAATGAACAGCAGGGTTATATAAATGTTTTAGGTGAAAGGCTTACTACTGAGACAGGTAAATATTATCTTCCTAGAACAGATGAGTTTTACATCTATCGCTCATTCATGCCAGATAGAAATACCAAGAAGTATTTTCCAAAGAGTCCGACATTTATAGGTTTTGATAGGGTTAAAGAAGAAAGTCCTCATCACTTTACTAAAGTAGAACACCAACCTTTATCCGATCATAGTTATGGCTTTTATGATACTTTCCTATACCCGGAAGATATTGAAAAAATTATAAGCCATTTAGAGAATCACTTTATAAGTTTAGGAGATATAGACATAACTAGAGGGTTATTTTTACAACAAGAGCAAGAAATTAGAGCAATAAAAGAAGAAAGAAATTTTAGGACAGAAAAATTAAAAGTTGATTATGGGCAGAATCTAGAAACACTAGTTAGAAGTTTAAAAAATACAATTAATAAGAATTATTTTGCTTCGACACTTATGCCTAAATGGCTCCCAATTCGCGATGTACGGGATGAAAAATTTGGGTACAGAGACGATCAAGAGTATTTTTACTTCACTCCAACAGGAGAGCTAATGATTGTGCCACAATCTAAGTTGTTCAAAGGGAGATCAAAGTATAGCTTTTTAGGATTTATGTTTGGAGACTTGCTTCAGATACATTATTTTAAAAAAAAGAGAAAAGCAGATATTAGAGATTGGGCTTGCAGAGGTTTAGGTTTTTCTATAGCCAATAAACTGGTAGATACTATACAAGATCAAGACATAAGAAATGCTATCACCTCCTATTCTTTAAAGTGAAATAAGCATATCTAAACTAAGTCCAGCTAAATCTCCTTCAGTTCCTTGAGTGTTTTCTCAAGCTCTTCTTCTGTCTTGCCTTTCTTTCCCTTTGCTATTCTCGCAGCTGGTCTTACTGGTGCTCGTGGAGCTGGAATTGCAGGCCTTGACATTGGTCTTGGAGCAATTCTAATTGGTGGCCCCGCAGGCCCTGCTGGCCTTCTAAAAATTGGAGGCATTCTTGGAGCTGTTGGAGGGCCAAAAGTAAGTGGAGTTAATTCTCCCTTTCCTCTTCCGCCTTTCCTCTTTCTTAAGAATAAGATTAATGCAACAACTACTGCAACAACAACTACAATCAGAAGTATCCAGAGTAATACGCTAGAGATGCCGCCTCCCTGCTTACATGCTGTTGCGCAAACCTGTCCAGAAGAAGTGCAAGTAAATTCTGTTGCAAGAGAAGCGCCTCTTGCAACCTTATCAGCATCGCAACAGAAATAACCTTGATCTTCACAAAGCTGTTCTTCTGTTCCCGCTGCTACTTCACATTCAGATGCACAAACTTCTCCGCTACTGCAAGTATCATCGTATTGGTTAAATCTTTCTGCACCTGAAGCAGCTTGTTCGCAGCACACCCCTCCAACTTCTGGATCTGTGCACTCTAGCTGAACTTCACAATCATCTTCAGCAACACAAACCTCTCCACTTCCTAAACATCTTCTATCAAATTCATCTGCACCTATTTTAACACTCGCAGTATCACAACAAACAAATCCTGAAAAATCATCACAGAATTGAGTTGTTGCAGCAGCGCCTTTTGGAAAGACTGCAAAAAGCACAGCAGCGGTGTCTCTTACTTTCTGGGTTGCTCCCCAACTAGAATCAGGATTCTGATTATCAAGAAGCCAGCTCTTTGCTTTATTTAAATCAGCAACTGTCAAGCCGCGAACTGAAAGATAAGCAATAGCAGTTCTGAAGAATCTGTCTGTGTCCCAAAAGCCAGCACTCTTCTGCTCGGCAGCAAGCTTATCTGCAAAATCTGCGTCTCCTGTAATTAAGAAAAGAAGAGAAAATGAATGCGGCTTATTCGCATCAGCATTTGTTTCCAAGAATGGCAGCGTTTGCAACTCTTCATCCTCAAGTTTTAATGCATAAGATGCCCATAATGTTGCATCATAATCACAACTGCCGCCTCCAGACTGAGCAGGGAAGCATTTATTCTTTAATGCAAGTATCCCAGGCTCATTTCTTATTTCTGGAAAGACAAAGATGGTGTTACCTGTTATAAAAAGCAAGTTGCCAATATACTCAGGCTGTTCACATGAAGCAGAAAACTCAATTTCTTGGCAAATGCTCTTAACTTTCAACCACCATGGCCTTGAATTTTCTATTTCAAAACAGTTAGAAGCCTTTTCTAGTGAAACTTTCTTATCTGTTGCAACAAAAACTTTATCATTCTTATTCTCGCTTTGGAACTCATATGCAATTTCACATGTGCCATTACTCCCTTCTGGCTTAATTTCAAGCTGCAAAAACCAATCCCCTTCTTCGAATGAGAGTATTTGCCGGGCAAGAAGCCAAGCTTTTACTTTTGAAGTGTCCTCTCCCATCTCATGCAAGGCAATCATTGCAAGAGCAGTTTCCTTCACTTTACACTGCGGAGAGGGCCAGCATTCATTGTTCACGCTCTTTTGCATCAACTCCCGAATTCCATCATCAGCAAGAGAAGAATCAAAATTCTTTAAGGCTAAGATTGCAAATGCAGCACTTTCAACATCCCCAAAGCCTTTTGCTTTGACTTCATCAGCAAGAAAGTTGTAAGCATTATCAACTTTTTCCGCTTCTGTTTCATTAGCTTGAGCTAAAGCATAAGTGCTAAGTAGAATCATAATCAGCAGCGCTAAAAACGCGAACGTCAAACCTCTTTTTTTACTCATTTTCTTGACTTTTTTAACCAAGGAAGCTTTAAATATTTTATTCTCAGCTAAGCCTCTAAGCAGCTAAGCCAGCTTTCTATTTCTGCCCTCTCTGTCTTTTTTCATTCTAAGCCGCTTAGCAACATAACTAACAGGATTTTTCATTTCTCTGCATGCTTCTGTATAAATACCAAGTTCTTTGTAAAAAGGATGTTCACAGTTTGGCGGAGGAAAAATTTTGCTCTGCCTCTTATACCAATTCAGCTGAGTTTGCAGATACGACTCACTTAGCGGCTTGTAATTCCGAGCATTCCACTCTCTGATTCGCTTTTCAATTTCCTCGTCTGAAAATTTAATGCTTCTAAAGAAATTAATCAAAATGAAAAGACAGCGCTTTCTGCCATCTTTCTTCATTCCTTCTAATGCCTTAACTATACATGGCGGAAAATCTTCTTCTTGCACAGAGCCTTTAATCTCGATTTGCAGAGCTCTCTCTCCTTTCTCCCATCTCCCTCCCATTTGTAATTCTGGAATTCTTTTTTTCCAATCCATTGCTTGAATCAGCAACTCCTTTCCTTCCTCCTCTTCAGATTTCTTAACAAATTCACGGTAGCCAAAAGATTCAGAGGGCTTTGCAATTCTTGGATTGAACTTCTCAACTTGCTCTGGCCTTAAAACAACGCTAACAAGAGAAGTTTTCTCGTTTAGAGAGAAAGGCATTCTAAATAAATGCCTTGAGCTAATCAAACCAGAATCTAGGTTTATTATTGCATATGGATTAAATTTTCTGTTAAGAAGCAATTCGTTTTCACTCTTCCCTGTTTTTTGTGAAATTTCATCAATGCTATCAAGTTCTTCTATCCTCGCTGCAAGCTCTTTTTCAATCATTTGTTTCAAGTACTCAAGCATGAAGCGTGCAGCATCAGGAAAATAATCTTTTAGTTGGATATCAAAAATCTGTTTTGGAAATGCCTCGGCAGCTATGCAGATATGAAAGCCTGTTCCTCCAGAAAACTTGATTCCAAAGGTTTGAACATTATGAAAGTAAAGCGCTTCCATTAGCAGCGCTGCTGTAATTTTGCTATAATCCAGGAATTTGCAATCAACATCGATTAAGAAATCCCAGTCGCTGCGAAGAGAATCAAGTTCTGTTTTGCTCATACCTACACTTAATTTAAGTGCATCTTTCCATCTTTCTTCAGAGCAATGAAATGAAGTTGCTCCTTTTACAACTAAATTTTTTATATCCTCTTCATAAAGCAAAATGTCAGGCCTCTTACCAAAAGCATCAAAGTAGAGCGGCACAGCTTCTCTCTGCTTTGCAGTTTCAAGCAAAGCTTTTTGCACACTCTTCTGCGAGTAATATCGCTTAGCAACTTCCTTTACTTTTTGAGTTCTCTCTTCGTTCATCAAAATATAAGAAATAGAAAATTTAAATAAGTTGTTTTTCTTTGAAAGAGAGAAATAATTTGAATAAAGGGCCCGTAGCTCAGTCTGGTAGAGCACTGGTGTAAACTTTGAAAAAGTTCGAGGTTCGCAGTGAAGCTCTTAACCCAGGTGTCGCGGGTTCAAATCCCGTCGGGCCCATTTTTTAGAAAAATGAAAACAAAGGGAGCAATAAAAGAAACTAGTCTGCCACTTCCCCTCTATAATAAAGGCAAAGTTAGGGATATCTACGAACTCAGTGGAGGACTCTTAATTGTAGCAACAGATAGAATTTCAACTTATGATGTTGTTCATCCAAATGGCATTCCTGATAAAGGGAAAATTTTAACACAAATGAGTTTATTCTGGCTGAATAAGCTAGGAAAAGAATTAAACATTAAGACGCATTTAGTTACGACCGATTTAAGAAATTATCCTACTATACTTAAACCGTACGAAGAAATTCTTGATGGTAGAAGTATGTGGGTACAGAAAGCTGATGTTGTTCCAATTGAGTGTGTAGTTAGAGGCTACCTCACTGGCTCTGCTTGGAAAGAGTACAAAGAAAATGGAAGTGTATGTGGAATTAAACTTTCTGAAAGTTTGAGAGAAGCAGAAAAATTAGAAGAGCTAATCTTCACTCCAGCGACCAAGGCAAGAGAAGGACATGATGAAAATATTACAGAAAG
>CAYICV010000041.1:0-5066 GCA_964362035.1 Candidatus Woesearchaeota archaeon
AGATGAGTTTTCTCTACGAGGAAGAGGTCTAATCGAAGTATAAGGGCCTGGCGATCAGAGCCAGTTCAAGATTGAGCGGAGCGTGTTCCTTATGTGTTACTGTTCCATTGTAGACTATCACTGGATAATCCATCGAATCTTGGGCAAGACCCGTATCATAAATATTACCATAAAAAAGATGGTTCCCAAAATTACATTGAGCATTTGTTGTTGCTAACTTTAGGGAAGGATAGAATTTGTTAGTAACTTCTGCTGCATATAAGTCGCCCTGTCTTTTGATTTTCGTAACAAGACCTTTTTCTCTAAAGTCGCGAAAAGGGACTAAAAAATCCAAAGCATCCTCCACACTTCTAAAGTTGTGAGAGGCAAGCGTGATAAAAAAAATCTGGTTTTCATCATGTCCTATTAAATATTGATGTTTATATGGGACGAGAGATAAACCAATAAAAAGCTTATCCTCAATGAGCGCTACGTTAAGATTCGAATCAATTAACTCAGCGAATTTCGGTATTTCAATTAAGCCTATATACGTATCAAGCTTAGGATCAGCTTTTCGACCTTGAAAACTGCGTCTTTCTACCCTAAAATTCTCGCGCATAAGAACTACTTCTCCTACCATCACATTTTAAAGATGCAAAGCCTTATTAACTTTTCGCAGAAACGCAGAAACACAAAATTTAAAACAACGTAAAAAGTTAAAATTTCATGGCAGAGGCTAATACTGTTGCTGCATTGCTTTCAGACTTTTCTAGCAGAGTCAAAGCTCTTGAAGAGAAGTTTAATCTGCTGCGTGAGAGAGTTCTTGTGCTAACCCAAAATTTTCTAAAACATGAAAGAGAGCTGAGAAGAGAACTTGCGTTAATTCAAGATGAAGTTAAAGAAATTAAAGTTGACCAACGAAGAGTTTCTGAGAGGGTTGAGGGTTTAGTCTCGCAGAGTACGGATTTCGCGAGAAAGGAAGAAGTGAGAGTAGCGGAAAAGTATTTTAAGCTCTTTGAGCCTATTAATTTTGTTACAGCGAGTGAGTTAAGAGGAGAAGTTGAGAAGATTTTGTCTGAAAAAGGAAGAAAGCCTGAAAAAGAAAGGCAGATTGCGAGAGCTAGAGGAGAACGAGAAGGAAAGCGAGAGAAGAAACATAGGCCACATCATGTTGGCTAATAAAATATAATATTAACAAGAATTAATGCTTAATAAAAATTTTAATAAAATAACTAAAAATAGCTAAAGCTAAAAGAGGATGGTAGCGCCAACAAGAGAAGTTTTGGATATGCAAAATGCTGGAATGAATGATGCTGATATAATAAGGCGCTTAAGGGAAGCTGGCTACACTGAGAAGGATATTAATGATGCATTCAATCAAGCAAAAGTTAAGACAACCGTTAGAGCTGAGCCTTATGCTACTTCTGCTCCTGCAGCTGCAACAGGAGAATTAGCTACTCCTGCTCCAACACAAACAGCAGGCTATGCTGAGCAGGAGGGAGGGGGATGGCAAGAAACTGCTGCTCCTGCAAGTGCTTATCCAGAGGGTTACGGTGAAGGCTATGGTTACGGAACTGAAACAGAGGGAACAGAGGGTTATGGCTATCCGCAACAAGCACAAGCAGCAGAAGCGTACACTGCAGAAACCTTTGAAGAAATTGCAGAAAGCATAATTGAGGAGAAGTGGCAAGAGTTTACAGAAAAAGTTGGCGATTTACGAATTTGGAAAGAAACAATTGACAGGGACATTGAAAGAATAGAAAAGAGGATTGAAAGAATAGAGGATTCAATAAATTCAATTCAAGCTGCAATAATGGAAAAAGTTGGCGAGTATGGAAAGGGAGTGAAGAGCCTAGGCACAGATGTTAAGGCAATGGAGAAAGCGCTGAAGGATATAATTGAGCCTCTGATGAAGAATGTTAAAGAAGTTAAAGGAATTACTGAGCGGATTAAGAGGAAGAAAGGATAAGCAGATAAGCACGAATAATAATGAGCTAAGATTTGTTGGGATTAGAACTCTGTCGTTAGCTTAACATTTAACTACTTCTGTTGTAAAACCCATGCGGTAACAGCTGCAATTATGAAAAGAAGAGCAAGACCAAGAACTGCTGGATGGAAAAGAATTTTCTTGGTTTCAAATCCGATTACGCCAGCAGCTGTTTCATTCCCTGTTTCTGCGAATGGACTTATTATTGGCCCGAAAGCTGAGATGCCTGCGAAGATGAAGATTGCAATAAAGATTATAAATAAAGTCCACGCCAAGCCTTGAGGTCCCATTATGCTTGTTAATCCCCCGCCTTCTTCGAATTTAAAGCCCGTAAAAACTAAAATCATAAAAATAAATAGCAGCGAAATAATGAAAACAACCATTGGGCCTATAATCACATTAGTAAATTTAACCATTGCTGGCGTAACAATAAAGACTATTGCAATTACAAATGCAACAACCGTGTTAGCAAAGGGCGAATCTCCAAGAATTTTGGCCTTTGTTAAGACTGCGTAGATTAATGCAAAGACGAAAAGGAAGAGAAATATCGGCATGAAAAATTTCAGGAGAGTAACATTTAAGGTAAGTTCTTCTTCAGTTGCTTGAATTAAGAATTGTAGTGGCATTTTGTTTTAGTACTTTTGGTGTTTAGTGCGTTTTTCCTCTTAATCTGTTTATTATATCTATAGGTGTATCATCATCGCTCTTTGGAGTTAATACAACAATGGCTCCAATAATTAACAAGAGAGGAACGCCATAAATTAAAAGACTTGCTAAAAAAGGATTTGCATAAAGGAATGAATAAACATCAGCAACATAGCCGCTCTCATGCAGGCTTCTACTTAAGACCCAGAAGAAAACGCCAATGGCAAAAATTCCTCCTAGCCAAACCCACCATGTACCTTCTCCTTTCTGTATAAAAAAGCCGAGGAATAAAATAAAAACAAGCAGAATTGCAAAGCCAAGAGCTGCGTTGCTAAAGAGTATTGCAAAGAATTTGGAAACAAAGGAGTTCTGAATTGTGAAAAAAGAAATTGCTAATGCGATGATTGCATAAACTGCTCTATTGTGGCCAAGAATCCTGCTTTTCTCAAGAATTGCGAAGATTAAGGCAAAGACAAGTATGAAAGGAAGCACAATATCAAATAAGCCTGCAGCTCTCCATAACTCTAGCACGCCTCTGAAGTCTAAAAAGAACGCTTGAGTTAAAAATTCAATTGGCATTTTGCTTGCTTTTCTCTTTTCGCCTCTTTTAAATATCCTATTTGCTACACTTTAAAATCTTTTCTAATGCTTTCTGTGCATTCGATAGCATTCGGTGCTCTACTGTTTTAACCCTGTCCCTTCTTCGATTCTGCGACTATCGTTCCTATAATCGCAACAATAACTGCTATAAGCAAAACTAAACCTATAACTTCTCCTGTAAGAACTTTCGTTTGCAAATTAGCTGAATAGATGAAAATGAGGGCAACAGCAATGCCCGCGGCAATGCCGAAGCTAACTCTAAATGTAACTCCAGGAGTGCCTGCAAGAGGGCCTGCAATTAAGCCGTAAACAAGTAAAAATAAAAGAAGAACTACAATTGCCAGCACTACAAGAGGAATCATTCTCTCAATTATGCCTGTAACTGCAAGGGCTCCTGTAGTAACAAAAGCTAAAGCGAGAGAAACAATTGCGTTTACTGTTCTCTTCTCTTCTCCAAGAATCTTGCTTTTTTCAAGAATTGCAAAAACGACTGAAAAAATAAGAATGAATGGAATAACAATCTGAAAGAAGCCTAGTCTGCTCAAAAGAAGAATACCCTGCTCTAACAAAGATGGTCCTTGGCTTTCAAATAGTTGCGCGAATATTTCAAGTGGCATTGCATGCCCCTTCCTCTTTCCTCTTTTTTTCTCTTTATAATTTGGCTTACTGATTTAATAGGCTTTCAGTGCTTTTAATCAGCCTCTTCTGTTATCTCTTGAGCTGGAACTGCTGTCTTGTTAATTATCAATACGTCTCCAATGGCTTTAACAAATTGATGCGGGATAATTACTCCCTTGGCATTCCCGAATACAGAAGCCAGATTTGTGCTTCTATTCAGTCTAATGCGCCAGCTATCTATTTTATTATCCACTAGATTAGCTTCTTCCACCTCACCAAAGACATCGCCGCCGTCAGTGAATACCTTCAATCCTACTACGTCACTTACCCTTTTTATCTTTAGCATCTTCTTTTCGTTTATTCTTGTTTAATTTTAAAGTAGAAAAAGGTTTATATATTTTTCTTTTTAAACCTTTCTCTCAGGCATCATGGGCTTGGACGGCTGCAGAAGCCGGCTGCTGGCTAGCTTAGCTAAATTTTATAAATCTGTTCTGCCTGGCAAGAATATGTTTGATAAAAAGGAGGCTGCTCAGCTGATATTTGCAGTTTTACTTATTGCTTACTTAATAGCCTTTATCAACTTTACCCTTACTGGCTATCTTATTGCCATTGGAATGGCTTTAATTATCTTACTTCCTCATGTTATAGCGCACAAAATTGCCGCTTCTTACTACATTGCAGAATCTCGTTTTCGCTTACTTGAATGGAGGAGATACTGGTTCTATGAAGATTCTGAATTCAAATTTCCTTTTCCTGCATGGCTTGTTTTTCCAATAGTCTTTGCTTTCCTCACAAAAGGCTTGTTGAAGTTTTTTGCAATTGAAACCTGCGAAATTACATGGAAGCATGAGAGAAGGCTAGGAAGATGGTTTTCTGAGTTACAGGAAGATGAAATTGCAATGATAGCATTAGTAGGACCTTTAACAAATCTGCTGCTAACTACTATCTCTGCCATTCTCTTCTCGGTAACTGAGATTCCTCTGTTTAAAGAATTCGCAATCTTAAACACTTGGTTTGCACTCTTCACTCTACTCCCTATAGGCAATCTTGATGGCACCAAAATCCTGTTCGGAGGCAAGATAAGATGGACACTCTTCTTTATATTCACTCTTGTAACTTTAGTCCTAATTCATTTCATTAATATCTACTTAACACTGCTAATAGCGTTCATATTTGCTGTGTTGATTGCAATATACTTCTTAATGTACGAGAAACATTGGCCTGCCAAGGGGCTATA
>CAYICV010000042.1:0-2155 GCA_964362035.1 Candidatus Woesearchaeota archaeon
GTTGAGTCAAATGATTTTCTTGGCCCAGTTCCATCGGAAGTGTTGAATCTGATAAAAGCTGCTGTGTCTGACCCATCATTCACAATTGCTAATCCGTATGAAAGACCGCCCCAGAACATGCCTTTTGAAATAACATAATAAATATCGCTGCCAGAAGGATAAACTGGGAGAACCCAAGCTTCAATTGTGCCTGCTGCTTTAATGTTTAACTTAGTTCCATCTGTTTTTTCTAGATAATCATTTATACCATCAAAAATAGTGCAGGCGTCTACTATTCTTCCTGGGGAGTAGGATGCGCATGCTCCTCCATTTGCAATGAGGTCATTTCCATTTCCAGATATATCAAGAAGATTTCCATTAAAATGCCAGACTCCTAAAGCATTGCTGATATTGAAGAAAGTCTGCTCTAAAGTGCCGCCGAGAAGATGCCAGTCAATGCGCACGCTGCTTAGCGCTGCATCAGTTGCAGAAATATTAACTTCTACTTTTCCAACTGCAACAGTTATGTTTGTATTGTTTGCTGGTGTCGATGCAATATAGCTTATTGTTGGCGGAATTGGATCAGGGTCATATGTTACTCTCAACTTAGGAGCTGTGGTGCTTCCAGATTCTGATGTGCTAAAACGAGCATAAGCAGGATCGCCAGGGAATGAAGGCTCACAATCTTCAGGCGATAGAATTCCACCAGTTGCACACCACATTCCAAGAGCAAACCAATTTGCAGAAAGCTGACTCTGCAAGTCAATTTCTGCTTGAGGTGAGAGAGGAATTTGTATCGGGTTAGTACTTAAAGAACCGGGCGGAGTAATCTCACTTCCTGACCTACTTGCATATTCTAAGCCGCTGGCAATCGCATCAAATAAATTTCTGTTGCCCCCATTATTATTAGCAAAACTAGAAAGTTGTTGATTAAGTTTTGTTACTCTGATAGTATTCAAACCATCTGGTGGAATTATATACATTGGTGTTAAATTTAATTTCACGTCTGTGATTAATACGGTATCGGGAATTGAACTTGTGTCGAACTGCCAAAAGGAGCGATAGGAGTAAGAGCTATCATTTCCCGCCCTGCTTTCAGTACTTGTAGCAAATCGTGAATAAGTATTGGTAGCAGAAGGGTGGCGAACATAACCATCAGAGGATTGTGCTGTTAAATAAACTACTGTTGCAGAAGCATCGGAAGCACGGCTAAGCAAGCTAAACAGAGCCATAAACAAGAAAAGGAATAAAATAGCAAGTACTCTTTTCCTCATTTTAATTTTTAATTTTATCTTTTATTTTCAGTTAATTTCAGCTGACGAAGCTTAAGGCTTAAGGCTTAAGATTTCCCTGAATTCAAGCTGAATAGATTCTTTAATGCCACTACTAGTGTTGAAGCTGCAACAAAGACTGGCAGATTATCAAAAATAAGAGCGATGCTACTGCTAACTGCGCTTGCTAAAAATGAGAGAGCGAAAAGCAAGGCAACGCTCACAACCAAAAATTCTGCATCTCCATTAAGGTTGAGAAAGCCAACAAGCAAACCAAGTGCTATTACAATGCCGATAAATTGGATATACTGCATTCTTGTTACTAAGAAATATGAGATAGCTGCAACAGCAACCAAACCAATTAATAAACTCCAAGCTCCAAGTTTTGCCATTTTCCTCTTTTTATTTTATTTTCTTTTATTTTTCTTATTAATATACATATCAAATCTTCCTTTAAGCTCTTTGATATCGCCATGTAGCTTTATTACAAAACCTATCATCAAGGCAAGCAACGATTGCTCTAAAGTAGGACTTTTCCCGAAGAGGAACAAAAGGAATAGTGCTATAGCTATAATCACAAAGGCCCAAAACAAAACATCCTCAAATTTTACCATTTTTTCCTATAAATTATTTTACAAATGTTAATACAAGCATAATAATAGCAATTATAACTAACAACCAAAATGCCACATCCTTCCAGTTAATTTTCTGCATTGTTTCCTCTTTTTTACTAAGAAGTTAAAAACTCAGCCTTTTTTAAAGTTTTTGTTGACTAGGTAACTAGTTGATTAAGTATACACAAAATGGAGGCGAGAACAAGGGTGTGCTTTTTTCTAGTTAAATTGATGTCTTATCTCGACTAGCTCAATAGCTCAAACAAAGAAAATAACAGCAAAAACTGCGGC
>CAYICV010000042.1:2255-4976 GCA_964362035.1 Candidatus Woesearchaeota archaeon
CTCAAACAAAGAAAATAACAGCAAAAACTGCGGCTATCACGGCAAGCTCAACCAAAACGCCGAGCCATAACATTTCCTCTGTTATTTCAAAGCTGAGTGCTTCATGCAACTCGTTAAACTGTTTGAAGAAAGGTTTCTTGTGAATATTGAAAAGCCATGATCCATTATCAATTAAGTCTGGCAGAATTGAGAAGAATGCTACTGCAACTATACTCCAAGATTCAAATATTATTGCAAAATAAATTGTTAGCACAGCTCCTATTACTAAATCTGCAAAGACAATGAGCCAGTCTCTTTTATCAAATTCATTTCTTCTTTTGAAGCTGCCAACATCCCAATGGGGCAATGCATCTAATATGAAATGAGAAATGAATGCAAGAACTATTGCTAAGAATAGGTTGTTAAGAGCCTTGCCTATTAATGCTCCAAGCAAAATGTGTGCAATTATTATCATCTGCTTTCCTCTTTTTGTCTAACTTTAGCTTTAATTATGACTAGAGTAGATTTTATAAAATTTCCTAAAAGCCATGAGCAAGATAAAAGCAAGCAAATGCGGGGGGCAGGATTTTCGAGTTTTGGGTGGAACTTCCACACAGAGTTTCTTCGAACCTGCGTAGGCACTAAGCCACAGGATCTTAAGTCCTGCCCGTTTGACCACTCCGGCACCCCCGCGTGTAGAGAGAAAAAAGTTTTTGGCTTATAAAACTTTTGAGGGAAGTTTGATGAGTTAGCTTAACTACCTAAAACTGACTTTCGCCTTTTTTCGATATCCCTAGAAACTCTTTTTCTTATCTCTCGAATTCTTTTTCTGGCTTCTACGAGCTCTTTTTCTCCAGATAAGATGCCGAGAAACCTTCTTAGATCTGTCTTACCTTCTGAAACTCTAACAATTACCTTGCTAAAGCTATCGTCCTTTCCCTTCAACCTTCTTAATCTCTCATAAGCTTCTTCTGTTATCGTTATCTTTCTTACCATAGTCAAATGCATTATTAAACATATATAAATTTTCGGTTTCGATTTAGCTTTGAGAGAACTTTTATTATCTTCTCCTTCTTCGATTAATTAGAATTCCAATGTAGATTAGTGCAACAAGGGCTAATGCGAGGATGATAACTCTTATAACATCGCTTAACTCTTCCCATGCGCGTACAGCATTAACAAAGATGAGGAACGCGCCTCCTCCCATTAAGCCTGCGCCGATTGCTTCAATTGAGAATAGCAGAGCACCAACCGCAAGGCCAACAACGCCAACAATAACAGCAGCGACAAAAGTGCCCCTCCTCCAAGTCTTTGATTCAGCATCAAAATCTTTATTGCATCCACTGCATTCAAAATCAATTACGCAGCCTCTGTCATCAAATTTTTGCTTGATTATTGTGCTTCCATTTGCATAGCATTGCTGTTCTCTATCTGTGAGTGTCTGATTAATGCAAGTCTCTGCAGGAACAGGCCCTCTAATAACTTTTGGGTAAAATTCTCCAGTTCCGCAGAAATCATTATACTGCGGCTGCTTGTAAATCAAATTTATTGCATAGACACCAAAAAGCATAAAGACTATTGCTATTGCAATGCTGAGAATAATATTCTTCGCGGAAACCATTCTTTTCCAAGCGGACTTTTATTTAAATAATTAACTAAGGCGAAAAGCCAAAGCCTCGGATGGGAATCGAACCCACAACCAACTGCTTTTTCTTGGTGCTTTCTTTGCTTGCCTCTCAAGAAAGGTTAATACGAAGCAGTTGCTCTTTAACGAACTTCTTTAGGCTTTCTTGTTTAAACTTCTTCCAAAGAAGTTTACCGTTGAGCTACCGAGGCATCAGTTCAGGAAATTCAGGATTTTAATCTTTTTAATCTTTTAATACTTTAAGAATGCGCCTAAAAACTTCTTCTGCAGAACCCTCTGCGCTTGCTTCAACAAGCGAGCCTTTCTTTTTATAAAAATTAATAACAGGCTTGCTCTCTTTCTTAAAAATTGCTATGCGCTTTTCAATCGCTTGTTTTGTGTCATCTGCCCTTTTGAAAAGCTTTCTTCCGCACTTATCGCAAAGAAGATCTTTCTTTGGCCTCTTGTATTTTTCATGATAAGTTTCTCCGCAAACGCAAGTAAGCCTGCCACTTAACCTTTCTATCGCAGTTTTATCAGAAATCTTTAGCAGGATGACTTTATCAATTGGTAACTTACTTTTATTTAGCGCTCTGAGTTGTGATGTGTGTCTAGGAAAACCATCAAGAACAAAAGAGTTCAGCTTCTTAAGTCTTGTAATAACTAATCTATTTGTGATTTCATGTGGAGCTAATTTTCCCTTGTCGATGAAAGCCTTAACTCTTTTCCCAATTGGAGTTTTTTTCTTTGAAATTTCTCTTAAAATATTGCCAGGGTATACCCATTGCATCCTAAATCTCTTGCTTAGCAGAGCTGCTTGTGTGCCTTTTCCGCTTCCTTGCTTGCCAATAAGAACAATTCTCATCGTCCTCTATCCTCCTCTTTTTCTTTTCATCTTCCTCTTTCTGATTGCGAAGTTATCCCTCTTTTATCCGTCCAGCCATCTCCTTCTGACAATCTGAACAGAAAGGCTTCTTACTTATATAAGTTCCTTTTATCTTACCCATAAAGGTTTCTTCGATTTCCTTTCCGCACTTGCTGCATTTCATCTTTTAACTAAGATCGCTAAGACAAAGAAGATTAAAAATTTATTTGTTGAAGTTGTTGAAGATAGAAAG
>CAYICV010000043.1:0-4971 GCA_964362035.1 Candidatus Woesearchaeota archaeon
AAAAATTATTATCAAGACCTGTTCTTTTGAATCAATTAAATCTACAAATGTTCTATAGAGCGCATCAGTAGGTAATCCAGTAATAGGCACTTCTTGCCCTAACTGTCTAATTAACTCTGCTAATATTCTGTATTCGGTATCCGCAACTTTCTTCAATTTGCAATTAACATAAATTGAATTAACTTCTATGTTTATCTTCCTCGCTCTTTTAAGCAACTGCTCTTCAACATACCTGATTGTTAGTGTTTTTCCGCTTCCGGTTTTACCATAGAGAAAAAGGTTAGAGGGCTTCTCCATTCTAAGAGAAGGTGCTAATATGCTGCCAATCTGCTTTATCTGCTCTTCCCTATATAAGATTGTTTCTGGAGTGTAGCTACTCTGCAGAACTTTTTTTTCTTTGAAGATTAAACTCTTTGCAAAGTTATCAAAGATTTTATCAAGCATTTTCCCCTAACTCAGCTGTCAGCTGTTTCTTTTTTCTTCTTTTTGTTTTAAACTAAGGAGTTTATTCTTCTATCATTTATAAAGACTGTTGTAAAAGAATATAGAGGATGAGACCTATATTTCCGATAGAAATAAAGTTTAAAAGCAGTGTGAGTGGAAAGTGAGTAATTTGTCTCTAGTTCACTTAGCGTTTTAGCTCTGTTGTTAACGTTGTTCTATTTTATATATATACTATAATATATATATTATATTATATAAATATTTATAAATAAAATAAATAAAAAATATCGAATTAACCCTTTTAAAACCTCCATTAGAAATGAAGGGGTCTGGGAGAAACCCCAAAAGCAAGAGGCCTGTGAGAAGGGCATGACCAAAACAGTAAGAGAACAATAAAGAGGAAGTTTTAGGGCTTTGACCCTAAAAACAAAGGAAAAAGCAACAAAATAGAAAGATTTATATATTTTAACGCCAAAAAAATAACATGCCAGACGAGAAGAGACAGACAAAAGAGCTCCTTGGAAAGATGGTTGTAACAAAGGAAGGCAAAAACCTTGGTGAAGTACTTGATGTCACCTTTGAAACCCGTACAGGGGAGCTTGTAAGCCTCTTGCTTAAGAATCCTACTAAGTATGCCCTGCAAATAGGGATAGAAAAGCATGAAGACGGCAAGGCATTTGCAGTTCCATTCAACAGCATAATTGCAGTAGGCGATTTTGTTGTAGTTGCTGAAGAGGATTTGTTGTAAGCAACAGACAGCAACAGACGGTTTTCTTCATTAATCTTCGTTAAATTTATTAATCAACTCTTTCTCACACTTTCATGTTTAAGGAAGAGATAGCAAAACTTCTTGCAAAAGAGTTAAAGGAGTTAAAGACAAAGCCAGAGCAAATAAAACAGCAGCTAGAGATTCCTCCTCTTGAACTTGGAGATTACGCATTTCCTTGCTTTCAGCTTGCCAAAAGATTAAAGCAGAATCCAATAGAGATAGCTAAAAGCTTAGCGGCAAAGACAAGGCCAACAAAAAACATAGAAAAGATAACAGCAGTTAATGGTTATGTTAATTTTTTTATTAAAAAAGAGCTCTTCGCGCAGAAAGTTGTTAGTGAGATTCTAAGTAAAAAAGAAAAATTCGGCAGCTCGCATTCGGGGAAGGGTGAGAGAGTAATGATTGAATATTCAGCACCAAATACAAACAAGCCTCTTCATCTCGGCCATCTTAGAAACGATAGCATTGGCATGGCAATTAGCAATATTCTAGCATTTACGGGTTACAAAACAATAAAAGCAAATCTTCTAAATGATAGAGGAATTCATATTTCTAAAGTGCAGCTTGCTTATCAAAAATTTAGACTGAAGCAGCAAAAAGGAGAGAAGCCAGACCATTTTATAGGCAGATTGTATGTTGAATTTGAAAAGCGCGCTAAGGGCAATGAAAAGCTGGCAGATGAAGCTAAACATCTGCTGAAAAAATGGGAAGAGAAGGATAACGCAACATTGCAGACGTGGAAAAAACTAAACGAGCTCGCAATTTCCGGCATGAAAGAGACTTACAAAAAATTCGGCAGCCAATTTGATGTTTGGTTTAAAGAAAGCGAATTTTATGATAAAGCGCAACCAATAATAAATGAAGGCCTGAAGAAAAACATTTTTGAGCGCGCACATACAGGAGCAATTATTGCAAAACTCGAGCCAGGGCTGCCGAACAAAACAATCCTGCGTGCAGATGGCACGAGCATCTACATTACAAATGACTTAGCATTAACAAAACACAGATTTGAAAAATACAAGTTACAGAGAGCAATTTGGGTTGTTGCAAGCGAGCAAAATCTTTACTTCCAACAACTCTTCAAAATTTTTAAGCTGCTTGGATTTAAATGGGCAGATAAGTGCAAGCATCTCAGCTATGGCCTTGTCTTGCTTGAGAGTGGAAAGATGAAGAGCAGAGAAGGAACAGTAATAGACGCAGATGATTTAATATCAGAAATTGAGCAACTTGCAAAAAAAGAAATTCAAAAAAGGATTAAAGAAGGGACGATAGAAGCAGTAAGCAAGGCAGAATTTGAAAAGCGTGCAGAGGCAATTGCATTAGCAGCAATAAAATTCTATTTGCTGAAGATTGAGCCGGTTAAAGATATTCTTTTTGTACCGGAAAAGGCAATTAGTTTTGAAGGCGAAACAGGCGCTTATGTGCAATACGCTCACACAAGAGCAGCAAGCATTTTGCGAAAAGCAGAAAAGGCAGAAAAGACAAAAACGGCAAAAAAGGCAAAGGAAAAAGTAAAATTTGCTGCTAAAGCATTACGCTTGAACGAAACAGAAGAGTATCAACTCGTTAGAGCGCTTAGCAGATTTCCTGAAATTATTGAGGCTGCAGCCCGGCAGCTTAAACCAGACTTAATTGCAATTTATGCTTACAAGTTAGCGCAGACGTTCACGGCTTTTTACTCAAATTTAAAAGTGCTAACAGAAGATAAACAAGAGAGAGCAGAGAGATTGCAGCTCACAGCAGCAACAAAGCAACTTTTACATAATTGCTTTCAATTGCTTAACATTAAGCCAATTGAAAGAATGTAAACGCAGAACACAGACAGCAGCAAACTTTTTTAAAGCACAAAGGCGTAGATAATAAAAAGAGGCAAAGGTAAGAATGCCAAGAGCGAAAGCAAGAGAGAAAAAGCGATTTAATTCTCAGGAATGGATATTTCCAATGCTGGTAGTTATATATTTAATTCTTCTCATAATCCTTATTTTGATTCTGGCTTCTATTCAATTAAGCCTGCCAATAACGACCTTCGCAAGAGGTGGAGTAAAACTCTGCTCAGATTCCGATGGAGGAAGAGATTATTTTACTCTCGGAATAGTTACTGTTGGCAGCACAACTTACGAGGACTTCTGTCAGGACAAACTAATATTGCAAGAGTATTATTGCAGAAGAGGCAACGTTGCTTACGAACTAGTTTCTTGTAGTGATAGCTGCCAAAGCGGAGCATGTCAGCAAGCGCCCGCTCCAGCTCCTGCAAACGTAACAAACGTAACACAAAACCAAACGCAACAAAACTACACACAAACACTTGAGATTAAGGGCATGCGGTTTGGTGCGTCTTATTATTATAATCAAGGCTACACTGCAAAAACCCTTGCAAGCAAGATTGTTACAGATGCAAAGAACAACAATATTACAACAATCTTTTTCCACACATACAATTCTGTTTATGGCGCGTTCTATCTAACTTCCTACTCTTACACAATTGTAGAAGGCGGCTTTGGAAAGCAAAACATGCTCAGAGAATTAATAAATGCAGCACACGCAAACGGAATAAAAGTTATTGCATCAATCCCTGTTAATGATTTCAAACAAGCATGGGTAGCACAACCCAACTGGAGGAGCAAGTTAAGAAATGGCTCAGATTATGTCCCTAAAACAGATCACTATTTTTTAAGCACATGGCACGATTCTTACATTAATTGGTATGATGGTTTTGTTAAAAATTTAATAAACAATTATCCTGACTTAGACGGCGTTGAGGCTTTAGAAGGCATTGTAGACTGGAATTGGAATTTAGATGCGGATTATAACTCTCAGCATAATCAAAAATACTACGCCAGATATCCTAGCGGTGTTCTTGGAGACGCAAACTGGAAGCTCTTCAGAGCAGAAGGCTTAACAAATCTCCACAAGATTTTAATTAATAACACACATACGAAAGGAATTAAAGCATATGTAGTACAAACCTGGGCGCCTAAAGATAACGGAAGTTTAATGACTAGCGAGGAAATAAGAGACGGAAGTGGATTTGATTTTAATGGCATAATGGATTTAGCAAATAAGCCGGATTATTTGCAAGCAGAGTTAATATGGCAACAATGGGCATATCGCAAGAATGATAAGGCAACATTTAATCCTGACTGGACTGCAAAAGCAAGGGATCAATTTTTAATTAAAGTTGGCGGCAGGACAAAGGTGATTGTGCATGTTGAAATAACTCCTTTTGGCAGCTATGCTCCAACAAATTCCGAGTTTGAAACTTCCTTAAGACATGCAAGAACAGGCACTTCAGGAGCAGATTTCTATAACCATAAACAAGCACAAGATAAGAATGCTTGGAGCAATGTCAAAGCTGCTTATTCTTGATAAATCTCTTAAACACGACCTTAAACATAAACATTTAAAAAATCTCATCAGCTTAACAAAAACATGCCAGTCATAGGATTCCATTTAACAAAAATAAGTGTAGAAAGGAAAGATAGAATTACTGGGCAAGTTAATGTAAAAACCAATCTTAAAATTTCTGATGTGAAAGAGGAAGAGAGAATTGCAGAAGTTGCAAAAGACATGACTTCATTAAGATTTGATTTTGAATTTAAAATCGATTATGAACCAAAAGCAGCAAATCTTCTTTTTGTTGGCCATGTTTTGGATGTTGAGAAAGACGAAGATGCAAAGAAAATACTGAAGAATTGGAAGAATAAGAAAATAGATGACGAATTAAGATTAAGAATCAGCAATCATGTTTGGTTAAGATG
>CAYICV010000044.1:0-4942 GCA_964362035.1 Candidatus Woesearchaeota archaeon
GATATGATGGCTGTTTCTCAGCCATTTATTTCAGGAGCAATTTCAAAAACAGTTAATATGCCTGAAGATTCTACAGTAGAAGATATTGCCAAGGCATATATTTATGCTTGGGAAAGTAAATTAAAAGCAGTTGCTATTTATAGAGAGAACAGCAAGAGAAGCCAGCCATTAAATACAAGAAAAACAGAAGGCGAAGTTGTTAAAAAAATTGAGAAGATAATTGCCGCAAAGAGAATTCCTCTTCCTCAAACAAGAAAATCTATCACACACAAATTCGATATAGGAGGACATAGCGGATATTTAACAGTTGGACTATATGACGATGGAAAACCAGGAGAAGTATTTGTTACAATGGCTAAGCAAGGTTCAACAATAAGGGGATTAATGGATGCTTGGGCTCGTTCTATATCTTTAAACTTGCAATATAGTGCAACAATAAACGAGTTATTTGGAAAATTCAGGCATCAAAAGTTTGAACCTGCTGGATTTGTTAAAAATGAAGGTGGAGGGTCAATCGATGAAAAAGTAAAGCCTATCAGAACAGCATCATCAATAGTAGACTATGTTGCTCAATTCATGTTGAACAATTTTGGAATTAGTGCTGGAAAAGTCCAAGCCGAAATTGAACCAGATTTAGAAATTAAAGACGCAATTGATGAGCAAGCGCAGCTTAATGAGTTTTCTAATGAGGGATTAATCTGCTCATTCTGCGGCGGTACTGCAAAAAGAATTGGAAATTGTGCAATTTATTGCACGAGCTGTAATCAAACCCAAAGAAGCGGATGTGGAGAATAATATGCCCATATATACAAAAGTTTTATTAAGGCCTTTTTTCTAAAATGAGAATGACTGCTAAAAATTTAACTTCTAAAACATTTAATGAGTTCATAAAAAGCGGAGTGAGTATTGTTGATTTTTCAGCAGACTGGTGTATGCCTTGCAAAATAATGAGCCCTATTGTAGATGAAACTGCAAATAAAATAAAAAATGCAAAATTTGGAAAAGTAGATGTTGACAAAGAAACTGAATTAGCGCAGAGATTTGGTGTAATGAGCGTTCCAACATTATTATTTTTCAAAAATAAAGAGCAAATTGATATGACTGTAGGAGTTGTATCAAAAGATGAACTAATTAAAAAAGTAGAAAAAATGTTGAAATAATTTAACTCTAATAAGGTTTAAATAACAATTTTTTCTTCTCAGACCATGGTTCCGTAGCTCAGTCTGGTAGAGCACTGGGCTTTTAACCCAGGTGTCGCGGGTTCAAATCCCGTCGGGCCCATTTTTTCAGAAAGGAGTTTCTGCGCGCTGCGCGCAGAAACGCAGAAAATTAGGAAAAACGAAAAACTTAAAAAGCTTTCTAACAAAGAGTAACCTGTTTCCTGCTCGCCAAAATGCACATTCTACAACCTAAACATCTTAAGCTTAATGAAAAGGACGCAGCGAAGCATCTCCAAACATATAACATTACGAAGTCTCAGTTACCAAGAATTAAACATACAGATCCTGTACTTGCAGATTTAAATGTTAAAAAAGGGGATATTATCAAAATTTTACGCAAAAGTGCTGAGAAAGAGATTGAATATTTTAGAGTTGTAGTATAGTCTGCAATCTGCATTGTAAACTATTTATCATAATATCATCCCGATATCCATCCCAAAATAAGGATAAATTGTCCCATGGAGAAATAGAATGAAGGAACTCATAAAAAAGTTTTTTGAGGAATTTTCTGTAGTAGAAAGCAACATAAAGAGCTTTAACGATTTTGTTGATTATCGTCTGCAGGCAATAGTTGACGAATTAAACAAGCAGACTGATCCTTCACTTGGCTTGCGACTTGGAAAGGTTACTGTTGGAAAGCCAATTATTATTGAAGCCGATGGAAGTCAGAAGCCATTGCTACCTGCTGAAGCTAGGCTGAGAAAGTTGACTTATTCAGCTCCTGTTTTTCTTGAGATAAATCTTGCAAAGAGCGGAGAGAAAGAATACTTCAATGCACGTATATGTGATTTGCCAGTTATGGTTAAGAGCAAGTATTGCCATCTCGCAGGCATGAATGAAAAGGCACTGATTGAAAATCATGAAGACCCTGTTGATCCTGGAGGCTATTTTATTCTAAATGGAAATGAACGCGTTTTGGTTTTGGTTGAAGATTTAGCAGCCAATCAGCCATTTGTTGAAAAAGATACTTATGGGAACTTTGTAGTCCGGATGTTTTCTGAAAGGGGCGCGTATAGAATTCCATTAAACATACATGAAAACAAAGAAGGAGAATTTCAGATATCATTCACGCGCTTTAAAAATCTACCTTTGATTCCCGTGATTAAAGGTCTTGGTTTGGTTAAAGATGCAGACATCTTCGCAGAAATCGGGAAAGAGTATGACAGCTTAATCGTTAATTTCTACAGCTTCACAGAAATTCAGAAAGAGGATGAGGCAATTCAATTCCTTTCAGAAAGGATGAACCTCTCTGGAATTAAATCTGAGATTATGGAGCGTATACGTTCAAGGTTAGATAATTTTCTACTGCCACATATTGGAGTTGAGACTAAAGATAGAATAGATAAGGCAAAGACTCTATGCAAGCTGCTTAAGCAACTTCTTATTGTTTCAAAAGAGAAGAAGCAGATAGATGATAAGGATCATTACTTAAACAAGAGGATTCGTCTTAGTGGAGATTTGCTTACTGACCTCTTCAGAATCAATCTTTCAATTTTAGTTAGGGATATGCAGCATACTCTTGAGCGTTTTGGCAAAAAAAAGAAACTTTACTCTGTAAATGTTATTGTTAAGCCTGCCTTGCTTAGCAGAAGGATCGAGAGCGCAATGGCAACTGGAAGCTGGATTGGTGAAAAGAAGGGAATTACGCAGAACATTCAGCGCACAAATTATCTTGACTTACTTTCTCAGCTGCAGAGAGTAGTGAGCTTACTGCCTACAGAACAAGAAAATTTCAAGGCTAGAACTTTGCATCCTACGCATTATGGTAGACTCTGCCCAATAGAAACTCCTGAAGGAACTTCTATAGGATTAAGAAAGAATTTAGCTTTGCTTGCAAGAATAAGCACTGCTGTGAAGATTGATGAGGCTGTGCTGCTCCGAGTTTTTGAGGAAGCAGGCATGACTAAGCAAGCTACTCCTTCTTTTTCAGATGTTTTACTGAATGGAAAATTTGTTGGAAAGGTTGAATCAGCACAGAAATTCGCTGTTCAGCTTAGAGAAAAAAGAAGAAGAGGCGAGTTGCCATTGGAGCTTAGCGTTTATGCAGATTTTGATAAAGATACAGTATTTATCTCAACAGAAGTTGGTAGGCTGCTTAGACCACTTATCATTGTAAAGGAAGGCAAGAGTTTGCTCGAGGAGAGGCATAAAAAGGAAGTCGTTGCAGGAAGAATGAGCTGGCATGATTTAATTAAGCTCGGCATTATTGAATTCATTGATGCTGCTGAAGAGGAGAACACTTTAGTTGCTTTCTATGAAGATGAAATTTCTCCCTTACACACACATTTTGAAATTGATCCTATTGCACAGCTCGGTTTAATTTCATCTTTAGTACCATATGCAAATTTCTGTCAGAGCGCAAGACTGAACAGAGGAAGCAAGACGCAAAAGCAAGCTCTCGGCCTTTATGCGGCTTCATTTCCTGTAAGGCTTGATACCGACATTAGCTTGTTACATTCTCCTCAAAGGCCTGTAGTAAGAAGTTTTGTTCAAGACATTGTAAAGCATTACCCCGCAGGCCAGAATGTTGTAGTTGCAATAATGAGTTATGAAGGTTATAACATGCAAGATGCAATTGTAATTAATGAGAGTAGTGTGCAGCGCGGCTTGGCGAGAAGCACATATTTCAGGCCTTATGAAACAGAAGAGCTCTACTATGCTGGCGGCTTAAGTGATGAGATTACAATTCCAAGTAAAGATGTTGTTGGCTATAAAACAGAGCACTCTTATCGCTTGCTTGAAGATGATGGAATTGTTTATCCGGAAGCGATTGTAAATGCAAATGATGCTGTTATTGGTAAAACATCGCCGCCTAAATTCTTAACCGAAGTTGGGGAAATAAGTATGGCAAGGATTAGAAAAGAGAATAGCGTATCAATCAGGCAAGAGGAAAGAGGCATAATTGACTCTGTTTTCATAAGCACTAGCCAAGAGGGAAATAAGATTGTTCAAGTTCGCACTAGAGACCCAAGAATTCCAGAGATTGGAGATAAGTTCAGCAGCAGACATGGGCAGAAAGGTGTTATCTCTGCATTAGTTCCTGAGCAAGACATGCCTTTCACGCAGCGCGGAGTAAAGCCCGATATTATTTTCTCTCCTCACTCTTTGCCAAGCAGGATGACAGTTTCACATTTAATTGAATTGCTCGCAGGCAAAGTTGGCTGTTTGAATGGTAGAATAGTTGATGGCACTCCCTTTAGTCCAGAAAAGGTTGAAGATCTGGAGAAGGAGCTCAAAGCTCTTGGCTTCAAAGAAGATGGTAAGGAAATAATGTATGATCCTTTAAGTGGAAAGAAGATGGAAGCAAGAATCTACGTTGGAGTAATGTATTATCTTAAACTTGAGTACATGGTTGCCAACAAATTACATGCACGCAGTTTCGGAAAGGTTACTCTGTTGACAAGGCAACCTGTGGAAGGTAGAAGTAAAGGTGGCGCGTTGCGTTTAGGTGAAATGGAAAAAGATGCATTAATCGGCCATGGTGCTGCCCTGCTTCTTAAAGAAAGATATGATTCAGACAAAGTTGTTCTTTATGTTTGTGAGAAATGTAATGTAATGGCACTCTACAATTATGCAAAAAATACAAAAGTCTGTCCAATTTGTGGAGAGACTACTAATATAGAGCCAATAGAAATTTCTTATGCATTCAAATTGCTGTTGGAGGAACTGACAAGCATGCACATCTTCCCAAAAATTGAGCTTAAGAGTAAGTATGAATAAAA
>CAYICV010000045.1:0-4925 GCA_964362035.1 Candidatus Woesearchaeota archaeon
TAAATTGGTGCTTTTATTATTACAACCTTTTCGCCGTTCAGACCATTCAGATTAAAAATAAGCCTGTTCACACTACCATCAGAAATAATACCATCTAAGCCATTGAAGTTTTGTGACATTTTATCTCAATCTTTTAGCCCACTAAACCCTTAGTTAATAAGAGGAAGGCTTCTATACTTTATATTTCTTTCGCTTTAGCTGCCCCTATTGCTCTTACTGTTGCCCTTGCTGCGCTTGCTGCTTAAGCCACTTTAGCTGCATTAACCTTTTTAAACTTCCATGCTTCTCAAAGATAATGGCAATGCAAGCACAAGAGATTAGCATCTTAATTAAAAAGCTTGAAGCGATTAGAGGCAGGCATACCGAGCTTATTACTGTTTATGTTCCTGCTGGATATAGCTTGCAAGCAATTGTTAAGCAGTTAGAGGCTGAGAAAAGCACTGCTACTAACATTAAGAGTAAAGGAACAAGAAATAATGTTATAGATGCCATTGAAAAAATTTTGCGAGAGCTGCGCAATTTAAAAGAAGCTCCTGAAAACGGCTTAGTCATTTTCTGCGGCAACATTGCAGAGAAAGAGGGCCAGCAGCAGATTGAATTTTTTGCAGTTGAGCCCCATGTACCTATGAAGGTTAAACTTTATCGCTGTGACCAAAAATTCTTAACTGATCCTTTACGCGAAGTGGTTGAAAAACGCGATAAATTTGGCTTGCTTGTAATCGACAGACATGAAGCCACATTTGGCTTGCTTGATGGGAAAACAATTCTGCCTTTAAGTCATCATACTTCTGGAGTGCCAGGAAAAATTAAGGCGGGCGGGCAAAGTGCTGCAAGATTTGCAAGAATAAGAGAAGGTGCAGCAAAGGAATTCTATAAAAGAATGGCAGAACATTTTGTAAAGGAATTTGGAGAAAGGCAGAGAGAGATTAAAGGGATTCTAATTGGCGGGCCAGGCCCTACAAAAGAGGAATTTCTTTCTGAAACAGAGCAAGAGCTAGGAAGATTGAAAGAGAAAATAATCGCTGTAGAGGACATTGGCTATAGTGATGAGTTCGGCCTCAAGCTGTTGGTTGAGAAAGCACAATCTGCATTAGAAAAAGAAGAAATTACAAAGGAAAAACAAATTCTTAATGGATTCTTCACATCGCTTGCAAGGGACAGGGAGAAAGTCTCTTATGGAGAAACAGCGGTTAGGAAAGCATTAGCAGTAGGAGCAGCTGATAAAATTTTGATATCAGAAGATTTTGCAGAAGAGAATCCTGAAACTGTGGCAGAATTTAAAATAAAGGCGCGAGAGATTTCTGCAGAAGTAATTTTTGTTTCAATTCAAACAGATGAAGGAAGGAGTTTCAAGAATATAGGCGGCGTAGGAGCATTTTTAAGATTTGCAGTGCATTAGATAAGCAAAAGCTAAAAAACAAGTAACATAAGCAAAACAAAATGACGGCTGCTGAAAGGAGAGGCGAAGAGAGAAGAGACGAAAAAGAGGAGCAGAAGCAAAATAAGGAAGAATTAGTGGAAGCATTGTTATTCATTGCAGGAAAATTCCTGAGCGCTGAGGAAATTGCTGCTTTTTGTGAGGTTGGATTAGGAGAAGCAAGAGCAATTCTTGAAAATTTAGTTGCAAAGTATGAACAGGAAGGAGCAATAAAGGTTGTTTCAAGAGACAACTTCTTTAAGATGGATGTTAAACCAGAGTATGCTTTTCTAATTAATAAAATTGCTTCTGGGGAGGCTGAATTTAGCAAAGCTGAGCAAGAAACACTTGCGGTTATTGCGCATAAAAAACCTGTTGCACAGGCAATTGTTATAAGGATCAGGGGCAATAAAGCTTACGACCATATAAAAAAATTCAGAGAGCTAGGCCTGCTGAACTCAAAAAGAGCTGGCAGAACTTATATCTTGGACTTGAGTGAGAATTTCTATAACTATTTTAGTATTGGGAAGCAGGTAAAATTAAAGAGTGAGAAAGATGAAAGTGTTATCTAAACTCCCCGCTAAATTAAAATCAAATTACGTCTATATTTTCCTAATTTTGATAATAGCATCATCTTTTGCTTTTCAATCATACATGCTTTTTTCTAAACCGCTCCACGAGGATGCTTATTTAACCCTTCGCTATACTGAACACATAAAGACAAAATTTACTCCAATCTTTTATGATAACTTAAGTTATGGCGGTAGAGCTGTAGAAGAACCATTTATCTTTTACTACATTCTTGCACTCTTTTCGCAAATTCATGCAGTTTTTATTAAGATAATTCCCGCCTTACTTGCAGCCCTGCTTGCCCTGATTGTATTCTTAATCGCTTCAGAGTTTGTTGAGAAGAAGCTTGCGTTGCTGCCTGCTCTATTCGCCGCATTTATTCCAGCGCTCTTTAAAATAAATATAATTTCTCCAATTATTCTTGGCTTTATCTTACTATTTTCTCTGATCTACTCATTCAACAAAATCGAGGATACTAAGTTTCTTTATTTTTTTGTAATCTTATCAATCCTCCTGCCCCTAACAACTTCTCTCTCAATTTTCTTTATATTCTCCCTTCTGATTTACTTTATGATCGTAGGAATTGAAAGAAAGAAACTTTCAAAGTTGGAGAAAGAAGCTTTGCTTTTCTCTTTGTTCGTTAACTTGTTACTAATCCTGTTAATTTTTAGAAATTCTTTCTTAAATTATGGTTTATCCTTTATATGGCAAAATATTCCAGATTCGATACTTGCAAATTATTTCAAGGGCTTCTCACTTATCAACACTCTAAATGACGTAGGAGCAGCTGCACTCTTCTTCGGTGCTATCGGGTTTATCTTTTCTTTTAGAGAAAAGAAGTCCTTATTCTTATCATCCTTTTTGATCTCTTCCCTCATCTTTTTATGGTTCAAACTTTTGCCCCTAAATCATGGGCTAATAATATTCTCGATTACACTCGCTGCTCTTTCAGCGTTGAGTATAAAATTTTTATTTTCATACTTGAGAGAAACAAAATTCTCAGATTACGATAAATATATTATAATTATTATTTTTATCTTAATTATTTTAACTTCTGCTCTACCGGCAGCTCTCAATATCATAAAATCTGAAAGCAAGGTGGATTCTGAAACATTAAAAGCGCTCAAAGCAGTTGAAGTAGAGGGAGAAGTTATAGTTGCGCCTTATGAATATGGACATGCAATAACCTTTACAGGAAATAAAGATGTAGCTGATTCTAACTTTCTTCTCGCAGATTCGCCTGAAAGGCGGCTTGATGATATCAAGACTGTTTATACTTCGGTAAGCGAGCCACTTGTTCTTGAAATCTTGAGAAAGTATTCTGCTAAGTTTATAGTATTTGATGAATTCGTAAAGGAGAGCTATGGAGTAGAAGAATTAACATACATAAAAAATAAAGAATGCTTCCGAAGAGTTTATGGAGAAAATGAAACAAAGATTTACAGAAATAGATGTTAATAAGAAATTGAAAAGACTGTTAGTGCTGTCAATATTGTTTACTGTCATATTCATTTCTACAATTTTTATCAGGCATAACATTTTCTCGAATAGTAGCCTGCCTGGAAAAGAAGTTTACTTTAATCTAAATTCTGCGAAGGATATTCTTAATCTTAGGAGTAATTTTGTCCTCGAAGAAAAAGATATAAGAGACTTAATTTGGCCGGCGATTATTGCCGCATCTTCTTTTATTTTAAGAGTCCCAGTTGAAGCAAGTGTATTAATAATTACATTAGTCTTTGGATTGCTCTCACTCATCCTGATTTATCTCGTAGCAGATAAGCTCGGGTTTAAAAAAAAGAATATCGCACTAGTTTTATTTTTGATCTCTCCTGCTACAATATGGCTTTATGCAACCTACGGCAAGTATATTCCTGCACTTTTCTTTTCTTTGCTAACACTTTACTTGCTTTTAATTAGTAAAGACAATGCAGCGCTTCTTACTTTTGCGTTTGCTTCTTTTTTTGGGATTATAAGCACTGTTGCTACACTCTTAATCTCATTCTTAGCATTCAGAAAAGGTTTTTTCAGTTGGCTGGCTAAGGCAGTTGCTATTGGGGTTGTGATTAGTATATTTGCTTACGCCCTATTCCCGCCTTTTGAATCATTTACATTAAGTTTCGATAGCTTTTTTGCGCTCTTCTTTTCACTTTCAGTATTTGGAGTAAGCATTTTTGCTTTTCTAATTGCTATCATTGGAATAATTATGACCTGGCATGAGAGGAAGCAAAGAAAAGAACTGCTGCCGACTTATGCGGTTTTCTTAGCACTGTTATTTTTATCTGTTTTAAACAAAGAATTCATTTTCTTCTTTAACTTTGTATTAGTGTTTTTGGCTGCGACAGGATTGACAAAGCTCGTTGAAAGAGAGTGGGCATCTCAGCTTATAAGAAATCTTGTTCTGTTAATTCTAATTGTCGCCTTAATCTTTCCTGCATTAATTTTTCCAGTAAGGATTGCAAATATGCAGCCAGAAAAAGAGCTCGTAAGCGCCTTTGGGTTCTTGAGAAGTCAAGAGAATGGGAAAGTGCTGAGCATTGCCCACAATGGCTTTTGGATAGAATACTTCTCAGGAAAGGAAGCGCTTGTTGACGATTTTAAAGCTGCTGCGGAGCCAGAGATAAATGATAAAGCAACTTCATTGCTGATGGAGAGGGAACTCAAAAACCTAAGTGCTGAGCTTGATGCTAAAGGGCTAAAGTATGTTTTTATAGACAGTAAGACGAGAGAAATTTTCAGAACAGAGGACGAAGGGATACTTCTTCTACTTAAATATACAGACGTATTTAGTAAGATTTATAATCAAGGGAAGATTGAAATTTGGAAATTTAACTCAACAGAAGAGATAAAAGAAAGATAAGAAAATGATAAACTATTTTGTCCCCTCTCAAAATTATTATATAATTTATTTTGGAATCTTCTTTGGCTTATTCGTTGCCAT
>CAYICV010000046.1:0-4828 GCA_964362035.1 Candidatus Woesearchaeota archaeon
GTGAGATTTGCAGGAGCGGGCAAGCACGCCCCATCGCTACATCCATATTGGCAAGTATAATTAAATTGATATAAAAGTCCGCTTTCGCAATTATTTTCAATTAAAATGTACCTAGAAGAACAATAATCTGTAAAGGATCCACTTGAATTTTTAGCAGTTCCTTTTGTGTTGGTATTTGACCCTCCATCTGAATCTGTGCAAGCTGTTGTAGTTGTAGCTGTTTGGTTTGTTGTCACCTCTACTACCAGAGTAGTAGAGAAATAAGGATCTTTACTTAATGTCTTTGCCCCAATTGATGTAACCCTAAAAACTGGAAAGTAATTTCCTACAGGAGTTAGAATGTTAGGAACACAATATAGGGTAGACGTTAATGTTTGTCCTGGTGAAATTGTAAGTGAAGATGGCGATGTTAAAGAACAAAAAAGTTGATTCGAGTTAACAGGGTCATAAATTTCTAAATTTATCGTGTCGCTTAGAGTACTTAAACTTTGAATAATTACTCCTCCTGTTGTGCTTGATCCTTGAGCTACTTTTAATGGGGTAGATTGTGCAACTAAATAGCTATAGTTGGCAGGAACTGATATGCAAACTCCATCTTTGCAACCATATTGGCATTGGTATCCAAATGAGTGTAAGACTGAATCTTTACAAAAGGCTTCATTCAATTGCTTTGAAGTTGAGCTATCAAAACAATGGTCATAGTAAATGCTATTTGGAAGAATACTTGAATCTTGTCTAGAAGATGCCTTATTTGGATCCTCGCCGAAAATCCATCCGCCAAGTACATTAGAACCATAAGGTCCTTTTCCATGTCCTCTTATAAAAGGATCTATTCCATTGTCAGAGTCTGTACATGTAAATGATTGATCCATTATGCCGAAGCCAAAGCTTGCTGAAGGTCCGCCATATGGTATAACATAAATCTGTTTCGTGCCACTTACTGCATAAATTAACTCGAAACTTATACTGCAAGAACTTCCAGAAGCAAGATTTTGAGGGCAATTGTTGATTATATTCTGAATTTTCGGATCACTTACAGTTCCTTTAATTATATCATTAGTTCCATATACACTCCCAACTGTAAAGGTTGGTGTGCTACTTGTTGGTCCACTTCCAGTATTTTTAATGTATGCTCTAAAAGTTACTGGTGTATTGAGCGGAAAGGGCGATGTTCCTCCTGAAGCAGTTGTCATAGCAGTAGGGTAAGGATCTAAGATTAAATATGGTGTGCCTGTTGTGGTTGAAGGAAAAGTTACTGTAATATTTGGACCACTACTGTACTTTTGAGCTCCATAGGAATTTAAAAATAAAGAAGTTCTATATGTACCTGAAGTTATATCTAATGGCTGACAGATTATGTAAACTTTTCTTGTTTCTCCTGGATTCATGTAAATTCTTTGTGGAGATGGATTGCAAAAGCTCGCTGTTCCTGCTTTGTATATGTCTAGTATATCTTGCAAGCCACTTGTACTTGTGTCAAGGCGTTGTATGTTTATATCTATGTAAGTAAGATTTAAACCTAATTTTTCTATTGTTACAGAAGTTGTTGGAGTAGATAGAGAATAAGTGTATGGAGCTACTGTTGTTACATTGGTTGTTATGTTTGCAGGAGCTGGCAAGCACACTCCATCTTGGCAACCGTAAGTACAAGGATAACCAAAAAGACTTAGATAGCCATCTGAATCACAAAATGCTTCATCAAGTTGTGTTGATGTGTGGCAATAATCAGTGTAATTTTTATATTCTCTTGTTGTAGCTCCTCTATAATTTCCACTTCCTGTTCCTTTTTCATAAACATCCATGCCTTCGTCTGAATCTGTGCATGATTCTAGTGTAGCCGCACATGCCGAGTATGAAAAACTCCCCCAGCAACAATAACCAGAATACTCTATTATTGGTCCAGAGCTTGTGCCTCTGCCGCATGCACACCCTGTCGAGGGAATTGCTCCTTGTGGACATGTCGAAATTGTTCTTAAGCAATCACTTGGACAGTTATAGATATCTTCGTAAAAGTCGCAGTAATTGTTGCCGCATTTTGAAGATGTTGTGACCGTAGTTGTTTTATTAGTAAAGAACGTAAATTCTGTGACTTGCAAAGTTAAAGGAATTCCGAAATGGTATTTTGGATATGTTGCAACATTTCCCAAAGAGTTTGCTCCACTTGAAACTAAGCCGAGAGCACCTTCATAAGTTTTCAATTCAGTTGTTGCTGATGTAGTGCATGTCACAAGAACACTTTCTGTTTGGCCTGGCAAGAAAGGGGAGATTGTTTGGGGTGAAACCGTACAAAGAGAATTAATAGGATCTCCTACCGCAAAAAAATTTACAGTATCTGCTGCTGTGCTTTGACTTTTTACACTTACGCGAGTTGCAATACTTGAACTTCTGTTTGTTATAAATAAAATTGATGATGGTGAGATTGAATAAGCATAAGATGTAGTTACATTTGATGCAAGAGTTGGAGATGTAGTTGTTGTCGGAGTAATGAAAACTCCTCCGCCTCCACTGCCTCCGCCACCGCCTCCACCCCCTCCGCCGCCTCCGCCACCGCCTCGTTGTAGCTGCTGCTGCGTGGTCGCTGGCTGCTGTTGTGCAGCCTGCTCAAAAAGTTTTGCAACCTGCTCTCTTGCTGATCGCTCTGCCTCTTCTCGTGTTTTTCCTTCTTGCTCAAATTTCTCTTGTAACCCTTCTCTTATCCTTTCCTCTTTACCTCTAATCTCAAATTCAACATTTACCAAATTTTGATCAAATGATCTGAAAAAATTTTGTATTGCTTCCTCAATCTCAGCTTTCTGCTCTTCTGAAAGCTCACTTCTTGACTTGATTTTAATACTAAGCTCGACCTCTACTCTCTTGATTTCAGTTTTATGCTCTTCAATTTTATTTTCAAGCTCGGCAATCGCAGCAACTTTTTCAGGATCTTCACTAATTCTTGCGACTCGATTCTTTACTCCTTCCAAGGATTTTGCATACTCTGTCTTCGCCTTATCAGCTGCTTCTAATTTGTCTGCCTCGATCATAACTCTAACTTCTGCAAGTCTCCTAGAAGCGAGCTCTAAACCAAGCTTTGCTTTCTCTTCATCTCCACGTACAAGAGCAAGCTGTACTTTTTCAATTACAATCTTCACGCCATAGAAAGGAGAATCAGGAAGAATTCCTATACCAATTCCTTCAGTCTCTTCCGTTGTTTCTGTCGGTTCTGACTCTGCTTGAGGCTCATCAACTTGAAATCCAGTTATATTATAATGAGCTAAACTAGAAAATAAAATTAAAATTATAGAAGCTAATACAACTAGTACAACTAATACACTCTCCCTTTTCTCTGCCACTTCGTCCTCTTTTTCTCCTGATAAAAGAGAGAGGCAATTTAAAAAAGTTTTGTTTTGCTCTCGTCGCTCTCACTGCTCAATAGGCTTAACAATCTGCTGCAATTCATTGCCGAATTTATCTCTACATTTAATAAAATACTTTTGGAAGCCCCAAACTGCAACATGCTCAACTGTATCATCAAATGGCATCTCTATTCCATCCGCGAAATTAAAGTCAAGACTCTCAAGCGAGTATCTGCACGAAGAAGGCTCGTCTGTTACAATCTTAAGTACTGCCTCGCCAGCAGCAGTGAAATCGCGGAAAGCTCTAACAATTACAGGCCCAACATTATCAGCTCTGACTTCAAAGCTTCTGCTTGCTTTTCTCTGTTGTCTTGCAAAGTCCTCACATGCAACAATGACTTTATGATTTCCTGCTGAAAGATTGCCAATAATTGTTTCATGCTCTAATGCTGAAACTCCAGTAATATCTTGCATCTGTGTAAAGGCTTTATCAGCATCAATCGAATAGCGGCATAGAACTGGCCTTGTAGTACTAGCTTTTAATAAAATTTCGCGCTCAAATGTTACTTCTCCTTCCTTTGGAGAAATTATTGTTAAATTATAATCTTTAACTGTTGCAAGCAAGTAGTTGAATGGATCAGCAGTATTGCCATCTAAGTCTTGACATCTAAAGACATAGCGAGTAACTTTTGTCTCTTGAAGTCCATTCTCTCTTGCTGCTTCAACAAGCGAGGCAGCTGCTGCTTCAGGCACTTTCTCAAACGCAGCGAAGTCAAGCAATTCACCTTTTGTAACATCTGTATCAAGCTTGCATATTGCACAGCTATTCTTATCAGTCAGCAGGCATTTCTGATTCTGTGAGCATTGCATTTCTTGCATCTCAGAAATTTTTGTTGCATTAAGATTACTGCTAAAGAAGCATTTTCCATTCTCACTAAGATGAAGCTGCGTTGTTACAATTGGCGGCTTCTCTGGCACAAAAACATTGAATGGATCAATATTTGTTATCTCAGGAGGCAAAAAGTCAGGAAGTTTGCCAAGCTCATATTTCACAAATTGTCTATCGTTTTCTTTAGCATTTTCAATGCCGCAAACATTCTGGCATTTAATGAATATCTGATGCTGCCTATCAGCTCCTCCTGATGAAAGCGTGACTTCTTGTTTGCGAGGGAAAAGTGAAGCGCCTTCAAATTCAATCATTTCACTCCAGCTTTGCAATGGCTTTGTAGAGAATCTGCAATTAGCTCCGACATCTGTATCAACAGTTAATTTAACATCTGTAATATTCCAAGGTAGCTGGCCTGCATCCAAGTTGCTTGCTCCTTCAACTTTCTTAACACTCTGACCAAGAAGCAAGAATTCAGCAGATATCTTTGTCACACGAGGCTCTGATTTGCCTTGTGCTTGCGAGCAAGCTGCCTCTACACAAGAAAAGCCTTTTCCATCTGGTTTTGCAATTGCTTTGCATAAGCCAAGAATTTCGCATCTTTCCTTTG
>CAYICV010000047.1:0-4773 GCA_964362035.1 Candidatus Woesearchaeota archaeon
TTTCTTTTCCAATTGCGAGAATAAATGGTCCTAGCCTTGGACCTTGCTCTTTGTTTATTATTATTCTGTAAAGAATCTGGAAGAAGGCTTTTGGCTCTATTGCATGCTCTCTTGCAATTTCATAGATTTTTGCTTGCAACGCCTCTCCGCTGATTTTTTCTTTAAGGATAGTTGCTAATTCTTTGATCGCTTCCTTCTCTTTCTTGCCAATCACTTTCTTAATTTCTGCAGACACTTTTTCAGTAACTTTCAGCTTAACATCTGCTGGAGCATATTTTTCAAGCCAATTCTTTGCAAGACGCAAACGATTGAATATTTTTTCTTTATTTTCTTTATTGTCTCCAACTTTTATCCCAATATCATTAAGAATTTCAATAACTTCAGCTTCTTTCTGCAAATCTCTAATCTGTGCAACAAGAACTGCGTCTGAGTAACTTATCTGTGAACTAACTTTCTGAGCCTTTATCTGAGATAGCTTATACTGCCTCTTCATCTGTTCAATTTTCTTCTCGCCATCTTGCTTATCTCTCTCGGTTGCAAAATTGAAATAGATGCGCTCGGCTTTATCATATCTATCAGCAAGCAAGAAGAATTTATTTGAAAGCAAATCAAGATTAATCATTTTTTGTGGGGAAGATGCAACATACAAAAAGCGCAGCAATTCAGGCTCTGCAAAATACACCCAGTCGTTCATGCTTATCAAATTTCCCTCACTGCCACTCATCTTCTTGCCTTCGATTAAAACAAATTCTGTTCCGATTAAAATTGGCGACTGAATTTTGAAGATTTTTTCTGCAAATGCCTTGCCTGTGTAAACACTTCCGCCAGGAGTGAAATGATCTCTGCCTCCAGATTCAAAAGTTGTACCAAAAGTAAACCAGGTTGCGGGCCAATGAAGACGCCAGGGCAATTTCACTGCGCCTTTTTCAGGCTTAACTTTTCCGCTATGCCCGCAGCCACGAATGCCCTTAACTTCCTCTGTACAGGAATAATAAACAAACTTACCATCATATTTTGTTGCTAAGGTAGTAAGTGCTTTTCCACAATTCTCACATCGAGGCATAACAGGCAAGCCTTTAGGCTGCTTTCCCGCAATTTCTTTCCAAATTTTTAAAGCTAAGTCAGAATTTTCAAGCACAATTTTTATCGCCTTATCATATCTGCCTTGTTTATAGCATGCATGAACAGAATGCCATTTCGGCTTAACTCCAAATTTCTCTGCAACGACAAGGATTTGCTCCTCAAAATATTCTGCCCAATTTTTATGTTGCGGAGAGGGAGAAGGAACTTCTGTAAGTGGAAGGCCGAGATATTCTGAAAACTTCTTCTTATCAATATTTATTCCTTCGGGAATTTTATCGAAGTCATCGAAGTCATCGAAGAAAAAATTAAATTCTGCTTGCAAGCCTGCATCAAGTGCTGCTTGATATGCAATTGCAGGAGTAAAAAGCTCAGGCCTTGCATTGCCTATATGAAAAAAACCGCTCGGAGTCCACATGCCATGAACAACGTGCCTCTTTACAGCTCTTTTTCGCAGTTCAGCTGCAACCTTATCCGCCCAGGTATAAAATTCGAGCTCTTTCTTCTGTCTTTGTTTTTTTTGTAACATTCTAAGCAAGCAATTTTAATTACATTTTAATAAATAATCTCAAATCTTGTAAAGTCTCCTTTGTACTCTTCTTTCTTAACAATAACTTTCTCAACCTTCGCCGCAGGCGGCCCTTGTCTGCAGAGTTTAATCATCTCATCAACCTTTTGTGGAGAGCCTTCGAAAATTGCCTCTACTTTACCATCAGAAGTATTGCTAACCCGTCCCTTCAAGCCAAGGTCATGAGCCCTTCTGTTAACAAATGCCCTAAAGAAGACTCCTTGCACCCTGCCACTTATCAAAACATTAACTCTTTTCATTTAATTGCTTAGTTGCTGCACTTTTAAAATATTACTCAGCCTATTTAAAAGAAAGTATCTGAAGGCCAAATTTTTCAATATCTTTTTTAGACCAAAATTTAATGTCTTTTGTTTTTAGTACTGCTGTTACTCTCTTCTCCACTTTTCTACCGGTGTAACGCTTAGTTTTAGGGCTCCACTCTTCGAGAATTAAAGTATCTCTAGGCCTGCATTTAAAATCTGCTAAACGCAATTCAAACTTCTTTTTGCCTGCTACTATTTGTTGAAAAAATTCTGGCCATATCTTTTTCCTAATAATCATAAAGGCTCTACACTGCAAATGTTTATAAATTTTAGCTGCCTCTAAAAAGCATGGCTGAGGAAAAGGGATTCGCAGATTTGGGAAAGCAACTTGCTGAACTTGGAATAACTTTTGATGAGCTTAAGCAGCGTGTAAAGGAAATTCCAGAGGATAAAAAGAGAAACATTCTTGTCGGGTTCGCCAATACTATACTAAGTAGCAAACCAGATGATGCATTTCTTGCTGCTAAGGAAGCGAATGATGATATTTTAATGAAAACTGCGAGTAGAAAATTACTTGAAGGGAATCTCAGATTGGCATCAAAAGTTGCAATGAGCAGCGAAGATGAAGATTTAATGGAAATTGTAATTGATGAAGCAATAAGAAGAGGGGATAGCATAACAGCTGAGATTGTAAGAAGACATTTAAAGGAAAACAGGCTTAGGAAGATTTCTAAAGAATTTGGAATTTAATTGGGACTTAATTATATATCTAAAATTTGGAAGTCCTCTTTGCTTGTATTTACTTGTTACTTGCTTTACTTATATCTTCCGTTTAACACCCCTTTATCAATGAGATGTGCGATTGTTAAAAAATCAGCTGGTTTCCATTCTAGTGCTACCTTTTTTATATCTGACTCTGTATTTATTTCTTTGAGGCCATTAATGTATTCCCTGCTTGTTATTGCATCGTAAAAGTCTGCTATTGCAATAAATCTGGCATAAGGCCCAACTTTTTCTAATGCCTCTTCGGCAAACGTTTTTCTTGGACTTGGAATTTCTCTTGGATAAGGCCTTGCTTGAAAGAGATGGTGTCTTACTAAAATATTTGCGGCAAAGTCATGTATTCCAGAAAGCATATTAAATCCAATTTCAGGATGCACTTCCATTTTCTTACGGTCCTCTTCTGTAAATGGCTCTTTTGTTTTCAATAAACCACTATCTATTACGCATTTCCCTAGATCATGTAAGAGCCCTGCATAGATGAATGCTCTTTTATCAAAGTTATAGTAATCTGCAATATCTACTGATAATAGTCCGACTCTGATGGAATGTAAAAATGTTGGAACATCTTTATTCTTTATTACCCTCAAATACAAACTTAGAGACTCGCGCTGATCCTGCGTTATATTTAGGTCTCCAAAAACTCCTTGAAGCAATTCTTCAAGATGCTTTGCTCTTATCTCATCTGATTCGGACATTGTTTATTGTTTATAAAATTTAATAATAGATAGAGGTTTAGAAATAAGTGTAATAAAAGGAGCTTTAAAAATTTATCGTTTTGTAACTACTATTAAATTTAAACAAAAACCTTCTCAGGCCTTAGAATCTTTCTCTTAATATCTCTCTTAGTTATCCTCTTTATCTCATTGCTAGAATAAATAGGTCTAAATAAACAAATAAGTCTCTTTTCAATGAATCCTGCAGTTAGCTCATTCTTCTTGAAATTATTAGCTCTAATAATTTCCTCTGCAGAGATGTACTGGCCATGTAAAATCTTCTGTTCGCTGTCCTCTCTCAGATAAATCTTGGAGAGATGCTGAACTGCTGCCTCAATTGGTAAAATTATTTTCTGCATTTTTGCGAGCTCACCATTTTTAGCAGCATCGTATGCAGATGCAAGCTCATAAAGAGTTACTGCGCTATTTTCAGTAAAATTGCCAACTGCAATTCTGCGCAATTCAAGCATGTGCGCGCCAACTCTTAAAGCAATTCCTAAATCATGTATTAGCTTTCTTACATACAACCCAGCTTGTCCTTTAACTTTGAAAAGAACATCTTTTCCCTCCTTCTCCAGAATTTCAAATTCATAAACTTCTCTCTCGCGCTCTTTCCTAACAACCGCAGACTTTTTTGGAGGAATCTGCTTTATCTTGCCTAGAAATTTTTTCATGATGACTTGCTTTAACTCTTGCAAGCTAACATCCTCATGCAAATGCATTACTCCAACATATTCTTTAGGCATTATAAGCAGAACTTCAAGAATGCGAGTTGCTTTGTTAAGCGCTATCGGCAGAACCCCACTTACTTTAGGATCAAGTGTGCCAGAGTGGCCTGCTTTTTTTGTCTGCAAAATTCTTCTAGCAAAGTCTGTTGTCTTATGAGATGTTGGCCCAATTGGCTTATCTAAAATTATTATTCCGAATTCTAACAGCTTTTCAATTTCATTCATAAAAAGAAATCAGAGAGTTAACTTTTATTTCTTTCCCTTTGCTGTTGCCTCTTCTTCTCCTTCTACTGCTTCGGCTTCTTCTGCTTTCACTTCCCCAACCTTTTCTTCGGTCTCAGCCTTCTTCTCTACTCTTTCCTCTTTTTTCTCTGCTTTTCCCTTCTTTCCTTTCTTCTCTGCCTTCTCTTCTTTCTTAGCCTCTTTCAAAGCCCTTTTTGGCAACTCTGCAAGTTCAACTCTGACAATGCCAGCATCCTTAACTGCCTTAACCTTAACTCTTACGGGGGGTTTTTTAATGCCCTGCTGCCATAAATGCATGTTAAGCCATCTCTCAATCTTAATCTTTTTCAGGTCTCTATCACGAATTTTCATATGTCTGACTAAGAATTCCTTTACAGCTTTAACAGCTTTCTTCG
>CAYICV010000048.1:0-4745 GCA_964362035.1 Candidatus Woesearchaeota archaeon
TGAGGAAGTTGGAATTAAAAAACTGCGTCATAACTATCAAGAAAAAAGGACTGTGATTACAAATCCACAGAGTGGGAAAAACCATATGGAAGATTTTAGGCATTAAATTCAGAGCGGATAACAGAACTCAAAAATATTTAAAAACAAAATCTTCTTCTCTGTTGTACTACCAAAGCAATGGGGGTATAGTTCAACGGCAGAATAGGCGGCTCCAGAGAAGCTTTTTAGAAAAAAGCTTCAGCAAAAAGAAAGCTCCACCAAAGAAAATGGAGAAGAAACCGCCAGGTCGGGGTTCGACTCCCTGTGCCCCCACTTAATACATAATACTATACTCCATCCCAACAATTCTTTTATACTGCTAATTCTTAATTTTAAAAAGCAAAAAATGATGGATGAAAGAGAAGGCAAAAACAAACTAAATAAAAATCTTGAAACAAAGATAATTGACTTTATCCCACTTTATGGGACATGGGTATTTATGGAGAGGAATAAAGAGAGGGTAGAACAACACCAAGAATTAAGAACACGTTATTATATAGCTACTATATCCCTCGTAGTTATGCACTGGTTAGAATTAGCTATCGGGCTTACAGCTTACAATACTTTAGAACAATATCTTAGATAAAAAAATTTAAATAAGCCTTTTGCATAGCAGTTTTATGAAAAAAAGAGGGAAAGCGAGGCATGAGCGTGCTGAGCATTCTGCACATGCAGAGCATAAAGTACATGCTGCACATGAGGAAGTTAAAGTTATTTCTGCTCCTCATGGATATGAGAAGACAGTTAAGCTGCTTATTGAGAATAATGCAATGATGCAGAAAAAGATTACAGAGTTAACAGGGAGCGTTGATGGACTAACAAAGAAGGTTTCTGCTCTTGTTAAGCTGATTGAAAAAGCGAGTGAAGAATTTGCTGGAACAGGAGAGGAGGGAGTTGTAGGAGAAAGAGCAGAAAAGGTGGCTGAAAGGAAGATGAGCAAAGACGAATTGCTCGATAAACTTGAGAGCTTACTTAGACAAAATAAAACCATCGCAAGAGGATTAATCCTACTTGAAAAATATGTAAAAGAGAAAGTTAGTGGCAGAAGAGGAGAAGAAGAGGAGGGGGAATTCCAGCCTTTGCCAGAATTTAAGTTTTAACTTAATTAGATAAGCACACACTCTTTAGATTTCATTTCAGAATTAAAATTAATTCAGGCTGATAACAGAAAATGTCAGATTTCATGCATTCTTTTTTGAGGGCAGTTGTTTTGGCTAATGCGAGAGAGATGCGGCTGAGAAAGGCTAAGAAAGTTATTAAAGCCCTGCCAGAAAAAATTCCGCTGCTGCAGAAAAAACCGCCTTACCCACATATTCCTCCTCCAAGATTTATTCCTTCTCTTTATGCAATGCCAAGAAAATTCGCTCCTGCTGCAGCTGCTGCAGCAGCCGCTGAAAGAGAGATGGCTGCGCCAAGCCCAGAAGAAAAAAGAATGTTAATGCAGATAACACCTCAACCTCTGCAACCGCAATTTCAACCGCAAAAGCCGCAGAAAAGAGCCCCTAATGTTCCTGCAGAATATCAAAAGATTGACTTGCCTGCGCCAGAGGAACTTGTGTTGCCAGGAGCTGAGATGGCTGCGCCAAGCCCAGAAGAAAGAGGTGAAAGGCTAGAAGGAGAGGAAAGAGAAAAAATTGAGCCGCCTATAACAAAGATTGCAAAGCCGACTCCATTCGAGGCAAGGGGCATACGATTTAGGCCTGCTACTCTCGAGATGCAAGAGCCGGCTGTGCCAAAACCAACACCAATAGCAAGAGAAACAGCTGCCATAGCAGCCAAAAGAATGCCAGGAATGCCAATGCCAGTTGCTAAACCAATGCAAAAACAGAAAATAGCAATTGATCTTCTCAGCCTAACAGAATTGCTTGAGGACCCTTATGTTGATTCACTTGAGTATGAGAATGGCAAGCTTATAGTGATTTCCAGAGAAGGCGAGAGAGAGCATTTCTTATCTGAGGAGGAGGCAAAAAAAATTGTTGAGAATTTTGCGAATGCTGCTAACATTTCTGCAGAGCAGCCATTTGAAGCAACAGTTTCAGGCTTGAAAATGTCTGCAGTAATCTCAGAGGTTCTTGGAACAAGATTTCTGATTGAGAAAGTTAGCTGATAGCCGTAGAGGCATAAGATTTATAATTACTTCTAACAAAAACTTCCCATGAAAATTGGGTTAAAAATATTTCCAGAAGATCTGCATTTTATTGAAAAATTTAGTGACATCTTTGATTATTTTGAGCTTTTCGCAGAACCAAATACAAATATTGCAGAGTTAAAGAACTACAATTCAATAGCCGCTATTCATGCTGCTCACTTTAGATACGGCTTTAACCTAGGGGATGTAAAAAAAGAAGCGCTGAATGAAAAGCTGCTAAATAAAGCAATTGCTGCTGCGGATGCAACAAATGCAAAATTCATAGTTGTGCATCCTGGGCATGATAATGGAAAAGATTCGGAAGAGGTAATGCTTAAATTCCTTGAGAAAAATTTTGATAAGCGACTTTTATTTGAGAACTGCCCAGCCATAGATTATTATTATACCCCAAGTGGACATAGATATTTATTTTCAACCCCTCAAGAAATGAAATCTTTATTAAAGAAGTTTAATGCTGGCATGTGCCTTGATTTCAGTCATGCTATATGCACTGCGAATATCTTAAAGAAGAATAGAGAAGAGGTAATCAATGACTTTTTAAAGCTCAAGCCAAAATACTTCCATCTGTCTGGTATGGACATAGATGCAAAGGCAGATGGACATAAAGATTTGTACGAAGTGAATAATGATTTTTCCTTCTTAAAGCATGTTGGAAAGAGGATGCTCACCTTTGAGACAAGTTATAAGACAAGAGAAAGCAGAGAAGCGCATTTAAAGAATATTAAGATTGTTAAGTCTGCATCTGCTGCGGCTGGCGGTGGAGGGGGAATAAGCACTCTAGGCGCTAGAAAGATACAACTCTTAATTTAAACATTTCATTTATACCCCTTCCCAAAGTTCTTCCATCCCTTCTTTAAAGCAGAGTCAATTTTCTTCCACTCTTTATCGGAGACTTTCCATGCACCTAGAGAATCCATAATTTTCCCTTTTCTTTTTGTTGTCTTTTTCTGCTCTATCACTTTACTTTAAACCTCTTCAAAAATTCTGCCTCGACAAAATGCAGCTTTGCAGGCACAATCAAACAGTGAGGCTTATTTAAATTAAGCCTTGCAATCTTTTTTGCTTCGCCATAAGCAATCTTTTGCTTCGCAGTACCAAGGCAAGAGCATGCTACACAGAGAGTTTTTTCTGAAAAACTTCCACCCTGTTCTTTGGATATCTGCAGCAAGTAAGAGATTGCCTCCTGCAAGCTAAGCTCATTGTCAAGCAGCAGCAAGGTGTGTGCTCCTATCTGCAAGTTCTGCTTTAACACGCTGTAAAATGACTTTGGTTGATAATTCTCTTTTTCCTGCCATTTTGGAATGCTTGTAACTTTTCCAAATTTGTAAGCTTCTAAGCCTGTTTCTGTTATTGCGTTTAGCACAGAAATGTTATGCAGCACTTCAACCTTTACTTTCTGTTTCTTAGCCTCAATAAGTAAAGAAATGTGAGTAGTAGCAATTAAAGGATCACCGTAAACAAGTAAGGCAACATTTTTCTTCTTCGCCTGCTTAAGAAGTGTTACTGCATCTTCAACAAAGTCTCTTTCAACTGTTGCAATTTTCTCCCCTATTACTTTTTCAAGCTCGTTTATCTTGTAAGGCAGACTAGAAGTGTAGCATTCAAGATATATCACTTTACATTTCTTTATCACTTTAAGCGCTCGCTGGTTCAAATCGCCCTTATCTAAGCCTAAACCGATTATGTAGAGCATCTTTGAAATTCTTAACTTTATTTCAAATAAACCATCTTTAACCTTTTATTAATTTCGTCAAAAGTTATTAAAAAGTATGAAAAGAAGTCGTCTCTTCCTAAAATATTCAGACTTGTTGTCATTTCACGAGAAAAGGCAATCTTGCACGGAAATTCAACTCCTTCTACTTCAACATTGAGTTTATGGACATATGCAATTATTTTACCTTTCACACCTTGAAATATCTTCTTCTCGCCTTCCTCAATCTTTATTCCAAAAAATTCAGCAATATTTTCCTGAAAAACAGAGATGGAAGCCCCAGAATCTACTAATGCGCTAGTTCTAAGTTTAAGAGCTCCTCTCTTAACGATTATCGGAATAATTGGGTAAGGAGACTCTCTTATAAAAGCGTAAGGGAATATTAGCTCGTTCATAGTATATAAGCTTCTTCATCTTTTCTTGGAACTTTCATTACTAATGGCAATTCCTTGATTCCTTTCTTTTCAACTTCCTGCATAACCGCCTTTACAGAATCCCCAGAAGCTATAATCCTGTCTTTTAGAATTGCAATCCATCTACCCGAAAATTTTTCAGCTTCTTTCTGATGTTTTGAAAGCCACAAAATTTCTTGTCCCATTTTAAAATTAATTAATACAGCTATTTAAATTTTGCTTTGCCCCTAAGCCGACGATGTAGAGCATTTTGCTTAGTTCAGGAAGAAAGAGTTTAAAAAATTTTAATTAACAGCTATTGCCGAAGGCTTTGCCTACTGTTGCGAGATCGAGGATGTCAATCTTGCTGTCTACATTCAAGTCTGCTGCTGGGTTCCAGTTTGGATCTCCTGGAATGCTGCCGAATGCTTTGCCTACGGTTGCGAGATCGAAG
>CAYICV010000049.1:0-4665 GCA_964362035.1 Candidatus Woesearchaeota archaeon
AAAGAAGAATTGAAAAAATTAATAGAAGAGGCAGAAGAGGCAGAAAAGGAAAGGTTAGATTCAATGGTGAGGATAGCGGCGACATATTTAGAATATGTTGCAGGAGGGGAAAAATATGGCGGCGTAGGAGAGCTAACATTGAACTCAAACATGAGTCACACTTTAGAAGTTGCTGGACTTGTATTTGATAGTGGAGGGTATAAATATAGATTAACCGGAGAAGGACGGAGATTACTTGAAAAATTATTAAAAGAAGGAGTTTATGATAAGAGCTAGAAATGGGAAAACGAATAATTCAACGAGCAAGAGGAAAAGGCAGCTTAACATACAGAGTTCCTAGCCATCGCTATAAAGCTGCGATTGCTTATCCTTCTTATTCTGAAAAGCTGCTGAAAGGGCAAGTAATCAAGTTCTTGCATGATGCTATACATTCTGCTCCTATTGCAAAGATTAAACTTGAAAGCGGAGAAGTTTTCTACAATGTTGCCTCTTCGCAGATGTATGAAGGGCAAAGTGTTTTGCTTGGCAATGATGCCGAGATAATAGAAGGTAATGTTCTGCCTCTTTCACAGATTCCAGAAGGAACTTCTGTGTATAATGTTGAAATACAGCCTGGAGACGGAGGAAGACTTTGCAGAGGCAGCGGCAGTTTTGCGCGAGTAGTGAGGCGTATTAACGGAAAGATTGTTGTTTTGCTTCCATCCAAAGAGGAAAAGATAATTAATGGAAGAGCAAGAGCTACTATAGGCTCTGCAGCGGGAACAGGGAGAAGGGAGAAGCCGATTGTTAAAGCTGGAAAAGCTTGGCATATAATGCATGCTAGAGGCAAGTTGTATCCAAGAACTTCAGCAGTTGCAATGAATGCAGTTGATCATCCTTTTGGCAGTGGGAGAGGAAAGAATGTTGGAAAGCCTAAAACCCCAAGCAGATTTGCTCCGCCTGGAAGAAAGGTTGGCTTATTGAGAGCAAGAAGAACTGGAAGAAGAAAGAAGAAGTAAAAATAATAAAGAATAAAAAGGATTCACGATTATTAAAAACATGGCAAAGGAATTTTTGTATAACGGCAAGACACTTGAGGAAATTAGAAAGATGCCTATCCAAGAGTTTGCAAAGCTACTTAGAAGCAGGCAGAAGAGAAGTGTGATGCGAAGATATGAAGAAATTCAGAAATTTTTGAATAGAATGGAAAAGAAGAATAAAACTGGAAAGAAGATTAGGACTCATAAGAGGGATATGCCAGTAATGCCTCAAATGATTGGACATACAATCTCTGTGTATAATGGAAGAGAATTTATGCCTATAAAAATTAGTGAGAAAATGATTGGCCATTTTCTTGGCGAGTTTGCTATGACAAGAAGAAGGATTCAGCACGGCGCGCCAGGAGTTGGAGCAACAAAATCCTCTGCTGCTGTTAAGTCAAAGCCTAAGTAAGCTTAGTAGATAGCAAATTCTTAACCCAAGCGCTGATATTTGCATCTTAATGTGCTCAATCAGAAAGAACAGAAAGAAAATGAAAGAAATTCATGCAAAGGGCAAGAGCTTGCCCATATCAACAAAACATGCAGCTGCAATATGCAAATTCATAAAGGGCAAAGGCATAGAGGAAGCTCTCTCAATGCTTGAAAGAGTCAGGGCAAAAAGGCAGGCAGTACCAATGGAAGGAGAAATTCCTCACAGAAAAGGCATGATGTCAGGCAGATTTCCAACTAAAGCATCAGCTTATTTTATCAAGTTACTTAAAAATCTTAAAGGAAATGCATCTCAACAAAATTTAGATGCAGTTATTATTAAAATTGCCAAAGCTGATAAGGCTGCAAAGCCTATGCGTGTTGGCAGAATGGGCAGAGCAGGCAAGAGCACAAATGTTATGCTTATTGGAGAGGCAAGAGAAGAATTGGTAAAGGAGAAAGTAAAGGAGAAAAGGGTAAAGGTTGAAAAGAAGGAAAGAGAAGGAAAGAAAGCAGAAACAGGAGAGGCAAGAGAAACGAGAGAGGTAAAAGAGATTGAGGAAGAGAAAAAGCTAAGAGAGAGGCCAGAGCATAAATTAGAGGAAGAACTTGAAACAAAAGAGATTAGAAAGGAAGAGAAGGAGCCTACTGAGATTTTAAGAAGAAAGGAAAGATATATTGAAAAAGAACACAAAATGAAACACAAGGAAAAATGATAAAGGCGCAGGAAGTTGATAGATATGTAAGAGAAGGTGGCTTAGAATGGAATTTTGATCCTGTTAGGGGGATTTATACTAGTGCCACTGGAGCTGAATATAAAGTTGAATTTATCGAAAAAAAGGGGTTTGGAGTTGTAGAGGGAAGTACAGTTCCTATACTTAAAAAAATAAAAGTTTTTGTTAGGGAAGATAAAAGTCTAGAAGAAGTTGTAAAGCATACAGTCCACGAGACAGTGCATGTTGATAATATAAGAAGATGTTTATTGACTAGGGCTTTGGGTACAACTGCTGGCTATTTAGTGCCATATTTCTTAGATTCGAGCTACAATAAAGAATTTGGACATAGTATGAGCAGAAGAAGTTTTTTAATAAGTAGTGCCTCATTTATACTCGCTGGTTCTCTAGGAGGGTGGCTTACAGATGAACTAATAACTGATTATCAAACTGATAAGACCATGGAAAAATTAAAAGAAGCTCACAAAAACAAAATGAAACACAAGGAAAAATGATTGAAAGACAATTTATTGATGCTAAGAAGAAAGAATATATCATTAAAGAATTTGTTAAAAAGGAACTTGAGAAAGGAAAGGTTAGCAAGATTGAAGTAGAGAGAACACCTCTTGGAGAACGTATAATAATCCATACAACAAAGCCTGGATTAATAATTGGAAGAAGAGGAGAGATGATACAAAGATTAACTTCCACATTAAAAGAACGCTTTAAGCTTGAAAATCCGCAACTTGAAATAGTTGAAATAAAAAATCCTGAAACGGATGCGCAGTTTATGGCAGATTACGTTGCAAGCACACTAGAAAGTTTCGGGCAGCTTCGCTTCAAAGCGATTGCATACAAGGCTTTACAGAGAATTATAAATTCCAAAGCTCTGGGGGCGGAAATTAGGCTTAGCGGAAAATTGCCTGGAGAAAGAGCAAAAAGCTGGAGATTTGCCTTTGGTTTTCTAAAAAAAACAGGAATGCCTGCTGAATTATTAGTTGATAAAGCATATTCATCAGCTCACACTAAACCAGGAGTGGTTGGAGTAAAGGTTTCTATTGTGCCTCAGACAGCAGAGATACAGGAAATTAGAGAGAAAGAATTGAAAGAGATTATTGTTGAGGAGATTCCTCTTGAGCATGAGCAAGCACAAGAGCAAGAAGATGGAAAAGTGCAAGGAGCAAAGAAGAGGCAAGAAAGGCCAGCAGGGCCGGCAAAGCAGATTAAGCAGGCTAAAAGAACAAGACAAAAAACAAAGAAGACTGAAAGCGCTGAAGCTGGAAAGGAAGAAGTTAAAGAGATTAAAGGGCTAGAAGAGGCAAGTGAGGGCGGGGACGGAAAGGCAAGCGGAAAGGAAGAAAATGGCGATAATTAGAAGCAAAGCTTTAAGGGAAACAGGTGTCAGTGAGCTTAAGAACAGACTAAGGGAGCTTGAGCTAGAGCTGATGAAGTTTTCTTCGCAGAGGGCTGCAAAGAGTGTGAGTAATCCTGGAAGAATTAAGCTGCTGAGAAGAAGCATTGCAAAGCTCCTGACTGCTATAAGCTTAAAAAAGGCTGAGGAAGTTAAAGCAGCTTCCATGGCTGAAACAAAAACAAAGGCTAATCTTGAGAAGCAGAAGCCAAAAAAAGCAGAGGCGAGTAGTAGCAAAAAAACAAAAGATTAAAAAAGAAGAGAGCATATAAATTATTAGAAATGAATATATGTCCTAAATGCGGATTGCCGAAAGTTGCTTGTGTATGCGAAACCATAGCTAAGGAGGAGCAGAGAATAAGAGTGAGGACTGAGAAGAAGAAATTTGGTAAGATTGTTACTCTTGTAGAAGGCCTGGATGCGAAGAGTGTTAACATAAGAGAAATTGCAAGGAGTCTGAAGCAAGAGTTTGCTTGCGGTGGAACAGTGAAGGACAGCGTAATAGAGCTTCAAGGGAACCATAAAGCGAATATCAAAGATAAATTACTGAAACTTGGCTTTTCATCGCCGATGATTGAAGTGGCATAGAGTAAGCAAACATCTGCATAGAACAAGTAAGACAGGCGATACAAACAAGCAAGACAAGCGAACAAGCAACGAATCAGCAAGCTTTAAAACATCAAACAAGTTCTTAGTACTTAGTAAGTTGCTTAGCAAATGAAATCTATAATCAAAGAAGAGCTTATTGGCCTGCAAGCGGAAATCATAGATGCAAAGAACAAAAGCCTTATAGGAATTAAGGGAAGAATTATCAATGAAACCAAATTCACTCTGGAAATTGAAACAGCAATGGGCATTAAAAAAATTAAAAAGGTTCTTAAAGAGCAAGTTACATTAAAATTGCCATATAAGGGCAGAGTACTTGCAGTAGAAGGCAAGTTGCTTGTTGGAAGAGGTTATGAGAGGCTGAGGAGATAATGGGGAACTAAATTCTAATCAATTCTAATTATCTCACAAAAACTTAAATATCTTAACAACGTAAGTTCAATATGGACAAAGAAGCAAAGAAATTTCTACGAGATTCAAGCATATT
>CAYICV010000050.1:0-4582 GCA_964362035.1 Candidatus Woesearchaeota archaeon
ACTCTTGTCGGCATAGCAGCTATCGGCTTGCTTTTAATGGTCTTGCAGCCTCGCATCAATGAGGCAAGAGATGGAATAACAATTAAGCAAACAATTGAAGCCTTGCACAATTTTGACTCTGCACTGAGAAGCACGCTGATAGCTCCAGGCAACATAAGGCAAGTTGACTTTAAGCTTAGCAAAGGCGAGCTTTTGATTAGCTCGCCAGCAGATAAAATTTCTTGGAGCATGCAGAGCGCGAAGAAGTACAGCGAGATAGGCATTGCAGTACAAGAGGGAACTATTACTGTTTTAACAGAAGAGGGCAATCCTTACAAAGTAACTCTGACTTTGAATTACGCAGGAATTTCTGATATTACTTTTAATGCCAAGGAAGAAGAGAAGCTTCTTGCAAAATCTGGAAAGCCTTATATAATAAGCATTGAGAACCTCGGTAAAGGTCCTGGAGAGCTGTTACAGCAAGTTAATATTAAAGTGAGGGCGTAACGCGCTTAACAGCACTTAAATTCATCAATTAAATTTAAATATTGCTTTTTCTCACTATAGTTAGATAAAAGAGGTCAAAGAAAAAAAGAGGAAAATGGCAGATAAAATTGAGCAGCTTCAGCTAGAAGTTGTTGCGCCAGTGCCAAGACTGCCTGCTTATGCTACAAAGCAAAGCATTGATGTGCGCTATACAGTAATTCCCCCTTATTCTTACATCCATATTTATTGGGATGCAAGCCGAGGAGAGCTTGTTTATGAAGTTGAAGAGCCTCAGCTTAATGAAAGAGAGCAAGAAGTTTTGAAGATTTTGGAAAAAGGAATAGAGGAAGTTATAGATGTTTCTTTTTTAAAGGAAAAAACAAGAGACACTGTTATTGATTATCTGAAAAAGAGCTCTTCACTTATATTGAAAGAGCTTAATCTGAGCATAAGCGAAGAGAGTTACTTTAAAATATTCTACTATCTTTATCGAGATTTTATTGGCTTAAACGAGATTGAGCCAATGATGCGCGACTATTTTATTGAGGACATCGGCTGCAATGGTATTAACTCGCCCCTTTATGTTGTACATCGCCTTTACAGAAATATGCGCACAAATCTTATGTTTACTGATGTTGATAAGTTAGCTTCTTTTGTTGAAAAACTTTCTCAGAGATGTGGCAGATATGTGTCATATGCGAATCCTATTTTAGATGGCACTCTTCCAGATGGAAGCCGCGTGAACGCTACATACACCACAGATATAACAAGTAGAGGGCCAACATTTACAATAAGAAAGTTCACAAAGATTCCTTTCACGCCAGTACAGCTTATTAAATTTAAAACTCTCAGCCCTGAAATTCTTGCTTATTTCTGGATTTTAGTGCAATATAAGAGCAATATCCTAATTACAGGCGGCACTGCAAGCGGAAAGACGACGCTGCTTAATGCAATAGCATTCTTCATTCCTCCTGAAGGAAGAGTTGTTAGCATTGAAGATACTCGCGAATTAAATCTGCCGAGAGAAAATTGGCTTCCAAGTGTAGCAAGAACAGGCTTAGGAGTGGGTAAGATTGGAGAAGTAAGCTTATTTGATTTGCTTAAGGGGAGTTTCAGGCAAAATCCTGATTATGTTATTGTCGGAGAAGTAAGAGGTGCAGAAGCCTCTGTGCTTTTCCAAGGTATGGCATCTGGACATCCATCGTTCAGCAGCATGCACGCAGATTCTGTTGATACTGTCATCAAAAGACTGCAAACTCCTCCGATAAATCTATCGCCTACTCTTGTAAATACATTAGATGTTGTTGCTGTAATGACTCATGCGATTGTTAAAAATAAGGAAACACGTCGTTTGAGAGAGGTAATAGAAATTGTTAATGTAAATCCTGATGGAGTTGCGATAACTAACACGCCATTCTTTTGGAATGCTGCTGATGATGCCTTCTATTTCAAAAAAGAATCTCAAACATTTAAGAAGATTATGAAAAGATATGGCCTAAGCCAAGAAGATTTAATGCGCGAATTTGATTTACGAACGAAACTGCTTTATGAGCTTTACAAGAGAAATATAGCAGAATTTAACACAACGCAGCAGATTATCAATGCTTATTACAAAGATGCAAGCGGCACTTTGCGAAGATTTGGCATCATTTAAGTTAAGTGACTAGAGGTTAAAATGAAATTTTCTGAGTTAAGAGAGATTCTCAAGAAAATGGAGAGCTTTCAAGAAAGGATGGAGAAAGCAAGCAGCAGAGAGCAGGAATCTTTGAAAAGGTCTCTAATGGTTGTTGTTCAAGAGTTTAAAAGAAAATTAAAAGAAGAGTAGAATGGTCAAGGAAGCTCTTAATGAAATAAAAAAAATTCTTAATGAATTAGAGGCGCTTGAGAATAGCAAGTTAAGCAGCAGCTTTCATCAAAAAACAAAAGAGCATCTTAAAAACAGACTTCTTGAGACGAGTGATAGATTAATTCTGGAACTCTCTTCAACAGCCAGCGCAGCCAAAAGCATCCAAGGCAAGGTAATCGGAATTAGAGAAATAAAGGGAGAGGCGCAAGAGAGTAAGAGAGCAATTAAAGCAATGCGAGAAGAATCAGTTCTAGCAAAAAAGACTCTAAAGAGCATAAAAAAGAAAATCAAGAAAGAAGCTGCGTCAAGAAAGGGCGCAAAATTAGAAAAAGAGAAAGAAGAAATTGAGATTAGAAATGCAAGTTTGTACGTTAGAGCAGCGAATTTCTTTTTCAGAGGATTCAGCGCAGAACTTCTCGGCAAAGGCCACTTCAAAGACCTTTCCTTGGCTGTTAGAAAATCAGGTTTGAATCTTTTAGCTAACTCCTATGTTTCATCGCTGTTCCTTAATATCTTTCTCGCCTTTATTTTTGGCCTGCTTGCTGGCATATTTTTTTCCTTCTATAAGCTAGGCTTCGCCTTTGGCGTTCCACCGATTTCAATAGCAACAATTGATTTCAGCATTTTCATGCTAATAAGAAATATCATAGTCTTCCCTTTATTGTTCTCCTCTATAATTTTCATTGCATCTTATTATTATCCGAATTTAGAGGCATCTGCTAAGAAGAGTAAGGTAAATGATGAATTGCCCTTTGCAATGATTCATATGTCTGCAATTGCTGGCAGCGGAGTAGAGCCAACAAAAATTTTCAAGTTAATAAGTGATTCTGCGGAATACAAAGAATTCAGTAGAGAGGCCAGGAAAATAACAAATAAAATAAATCTTTATGGTTATGATTTGCTTACCGCATTAAAAGAAGTTGCTAGAACTACCCCCTCAGCGAAAGTTAAGGACTTGTTTAACGGCATGACTTCCGTAATTTCAACTGGAGGCGACTTGAAACTTTATTTGGAAAAGAAAGCAGATACTGCAATGACAGAGTATAAACTTGACAGAAGAAAATTTGCTGAGGCAGCGGGAACTTATGCTGACATCTACACAGGCTTGTTAGTTGCTGCGCCTCTTATCTTCGGCGTAATGATTGCAATAATGGCCCCTCTTGGAGGAAAGTTGTTTGGCTTGGGCATGGAAGCTGTTGGAATTGCAGGCTTAATAATTATCTTCATACTCAACATTGTCTTTTTGATATTCGTGAACATGGCACAGCCATCAGACTGAGAATAAAATTGAAGGATGAGATGATAAGCATGCAAAGAGAGGAAGAAGAAAGAAGGGCCAAAAAAGAAAGGGCAAATCGAGTTGCCTGCAGTTGCCCGCAACACAGCAAAATGAAAAATAAGGCACAAAATAAGACACTTAACTAAAAATGGAAGTAACACCAAGACATTTCTTTGGAATAGGAGCAGCATTGTTGTTGATGGTAATAGTCTCAATCTTCTTTAGAGAAACAAGATTCTTTTTCTTCTTGCTTGGCATTGCGATAGTCATTGCAGCTCTTCCCTTCTTTGCGAATTTCTTGTTAGAAACTGGGCGAGAGAAGGAAAAGGAAGAGATGTTCCTCGAATTCAGCAGAGACTTAGCAGGAGGAGTAGCCGCAGGAATTCCAATAAGTAAGAGCGTCTTGAATGTTTCAGAAAAGGATTATGGGAGCTTAACCCCACATATTAAGAAGCTTGCAAACCAAATTTCTCTTGGTATTCCATTTAGAAAAGCGCTTAGGACATTTGCAGAGAATACTGGCAATAAGATAGTTGAGAGGAGTGTGAATATCATAATTGAGGCAGAGGAAAGCGGAGGAGAAATCGGCAGCACCCTTGACAGCGTTTCAAAGAGTGTTAGTGAGGTAGAAGATATTAAGAAGGAGAGGAGAAGCATAGTATACAATCAAATTGTTCAAGGATACATAATATTCTTAATTTTTATAGTGATAATGCTCATCCTTCAATTATGGTTCCTTCCAAAGATCCAGGAAGTTACAGAGCTTAGCGGAGAGAGCCAGTTTGCAACGATAATCAGTACAAACTTTTTGAATAATGTTTTCTTCGCGCTCATAATTATGCAAAGCTTCTTTACAGGGCTTGTAATAGGCCAACTTTCAGAAGGGAGAATGAGGCCTGGTCTGAAGCATTCAGTAATTCTCATTATCCTAGCTTATCTAATTGTAACAGCAGCTCATGCTCTTAAGCCGTTGCCTGCTCCGGCTTAAATTT
>CAYICV010000051.1:0-4547 GCA_964362035.1 Candidatus Woesearchaeota archaeon
ATCTTAGAGAAAAAACTCCAAGAAATTGAAAAAATTAAAAGAGCTTCTAAAAGATTTGGAATTGAGTTAGAAGGTTTTATCGTTGATGGCTCTTTTAATCTAAGCTTTTGGAGAGGGAATGAGATTTACCAAGAATTCAAAAATAAGGATAGTAGAATAATGTACGAGACAGGAAATGCAATGCTTGAACTTGTTTCTTCACCATATAAGTTAGAGAGGGGCTCTATTAAAAGTATACAAGAAGAAATTGGGAGACTGCAGCAATTATGCTCCGAGCACTTAAAAGATAATGAAAGGGTAATCCATATTGGCTTGGCTCCAATTGTTGAATTCTCAGGAAATTTAGAGGACAAAGTAGCAAGCGTGGAAGAGAGCACAAACCAACTTAGAAGATATATTGCAGAGTCTCAAGCTGAAAATGGAATTCCCTCTTTAGAATTTAGAGATGGGGAAAAAGTTGAGTTGCCAGGCATCAGTGGAGTTGCATTGATATCAGCATTACAAATAAATTACGAAGCAACAGATACAGAGGATGCTATTAGAACGTTTAATTATTCTCAAATGCTTGTTGCTCCATTTGTTGCAGCCTTTGCTAATAGTGGCTTCTCGAATGGCAAGTTGCTTGAAGATGTTGAATCGAGAATAAAGATTTTTACTGAAGTGGAGAGAATTGATTCAGGAAATCCAAGATTTGGAGGCTTTCTGAAGTACATCGCAAGATTGGAAGATTACTTTGCTGAACCGATGTTGTTCAAAAAAATTTACCCGTGGATAACTGAAGAGCAATCATTTGAACACCTTGGCACAACGTTTTTCCCTTGGGTGAGGCTCCGCACAACTGAAAAGCCAGACACCTCTCTTAGAATTGAATTTCGGCCAGTATCAGCTCAGCCTTCAGTAGAAGAGAACCTTGGAGTTGTGCAGCTTTACATTTCAATGTTAGAAACTTTAAAAGAGATGGAAGTAGAGCTGATACCCCAAAGAGATTTGCAACCTAACTTGAAATTGGCAGCGAGAGAAGGAGCAAGCGCTATGATGTATTTGCCAATTGTTGGCAGAAAAACAAGAGATTATGTAACTGCAAAAGGTTTTTTTAACAATTGGTGCAGAGCCATAGAAGAATCCTCAAGAAAATTCTTCACAACAAAAGAAGAAGAAAATATAAACAGAGTTTTTGATAGAATATATAGAATGAGAAATTTGCCTGAACTTGTTCACGATTGGGCAGGGGAGAAAGATATTAAATACGCACTAGAAAAGTATACGGAAAAATAAAATGAAAGCAAAATGTCAAAGGCTTTGGCGAATCAGAAAGGATTGGAAGGAGGTGAAGCGATTCCTCCCATAGCTAAAGCACAAGGTGTCCTTTGTATGCGATGAAAAAGATCCTAATCTTCAATTGTGATTTTGATAAAGGCAGGCTTAATACAGCCTTAGTCATCAAAAAGCTCCTGCACAACTTTAATGTGAGCATTGTTACGCCACATAAATACGAATTTTCCTCTGAGCTTGCAGATTATGATGCGTTCATGATGACAGGCTCAAGAGCAAATGTTGATGACAAAGATGTTTGGATAAAAAGGCTTGCAGATGAGATAAGGAAAATTAAAGCGCTAAAGAGTCCAATGCTTGGCATCTGCTTTGGCCATCAAATTGTTGCGCATGCGCTTGGAGGCAAAGTAATAAGAGCAAAACAACAGGAGTTCGGCTATACAAAAATTGAGTTGGCAAAAGCAGGAGTTGCAAATCCACTTTTCAAAGGCATTTCAAAGATTTTCCCAACATTTGAAGCGCACAATTATATTGTAACGGAAGTGCCAAATGAAGCTAAAATACTGGCAAGAAATAAGCATTCAATTCAATCATACTCATACAGAAATTTTCTAGGCATTCAATTCCATCCTGAGATAGATTATGATATTGCAAGGCTAGTTGCTAAAAGAGAAGGAAAGGAGTTGAGGGCAACTAAAGAATTTCTAAAGGAAGAGCGGGCTATTAATGAACATATATTATTGAATTTTGGCGAGCTTGTTAAGAGAAGTAAGACCAAGTAAGAACATAAAAGAGAATAAGTAAATTTTTAAATTGACTTCTCTGTAAGCTTGCATGGATGTCAAAGATGTTAAGAGGACTGCTGAAAGCCTCTCTGAAAATGAAAAAAGAGTGCTGCAAGTCCTGAAGAAGAGAGCTTATGCTGCGCAATTGCAAGCAGTAGCAAGGCTGAGTGAAGTGGAAGTTGCAAGGGCTTTACAGTGGCTCGAGAATAAGCAACTCATTAAGTTAACCAGAGAAGAGCGAGAAGTTATTGAGCTTGGAAGATTTGGAAAGCATTACGCAGAAAAAGGCTTGCCAGAGCGAAATTTGCTAAAACATCTTATCGAATTAAAGGCCATTCGCTTGGAGGATGCTGAAAGAAGAATTGGGCTTAGCAAAGAGGAATTGCAAGCAGCGATTGGCGCACTTAAAAAAAGGCTGTTGATTGCTGTTGAGAATCAAAACATTATTCTGAAAGTTTCTACGGATGAGGCAAATAAGCCACTGATTGAAGAGAAGTTTCTTGATGAGCTGCCAATCGAAGCAGCTGCTTTAACTCCTGAAAATAAATCTGCATTCCAGAATCTGCGTGGCAGAAAGGAAATTGTGGAAGTTAAGAGGAAGGCTGAGCTACTGGCTGAAATAACAGAGCTTGGGAAAAAGGTTGTGCAAGCATTGCCTTCTGTTAAAGGAAAATTTGTTGAGGCATTAACTCCTGAGCTGCTTAAAGGGGACATTTGGAAGAAGGCAAAGTTCAAGCGTTATGATATTGCAGTCAGAGTTCCTGAAATTTATGGCGGTAAGAGGCAAGCATATTATGCCTTCCTTTCAGATGTTAAGCGCGAGCTTGTGCGACTTGGCTTCAAAGAAATGAAAGGCCCAACAATTGAAAGTGAATTCTGGAATTTCGATGCTCTTTTCCAGCCACAATTCCATGTTGCACGAGATTGGGCAGCTACCTATTATGCAAAGAACGTGCAAGCAGAAATGCCCTCTCAACAGCTAATTGAAAAAGTCAAAAAGCAGCATGAGAAAAGTTGGCAATATTCTTGGCACTTAGAAAAAGCAAAGAAAGCAATCTTAAGGCCGCAAGGGACTTGTATGAGCGCTCGCATGTTGGCAAACAATCCAGAAATTCCTGGAAAATATTTTGCAATTGCACGCTGTTACAGGCCAGATGTTGTTGATGCAAAGCATTTAACAGAATTTAATCAAGTTGAGGGTATAATTCTTGCAGAAGATATTAACTTTGCGCATTTACTCAGTACACTAAAGCAATTCGCAGAGGTTTTTGCAGATGCTAATGAGGTTAAATTCATTCCTGATTATTACCCTTTCACAGAGCCATCTGTACAGTTAAATGTTAAGCATGAAAAGTTTGGCTGGATAGAAATTGGAGGAGCTGGAATCTTCAGAGAAGAGCTTTGCAAGCCTCTTGGCATTGAAGTGCCTGTTATTGCATGGGGTCTTGGAATAGATAGGCTGGCGATGTTTAAGTTGCAAGTAGAAGATATTCGCATGCTATTTTCACAAGACTTGGAGTGGTTGAGAAAAGCAAAAGTTTGAGGTTGAAGAAAAATTAGGAAAATGCCAACAATCGAAATCTCAAAGAAAGATTTGGAAGCGCTTTGCGGAAAGAAATTCAGCGTCGAAGAGCTGCGAGAGCTTCTGCTAGTTGTGAAAGGCGAGATTGAATCTGTGGAGGGTGATACAATAAAGATTGAAATTAAGGATATAAACAGGCCAGACTTGTGGAGCACAACAGGCATTACAAGAGAACTGAGAGGAGAATTAGGAAAGGAAAAGGGTTTAGTGACCTACAAAGTCAAGCCTTCACAGAATAAGGTTATTGTTGACAGCAATTTAGAGAGGGTAAGGCCACTTACAGTTTGTGCTGTTATTCACAATCTACATTTAACAGAAGAAGGAATTAAGCAATTAATCATGCTTCAAGAAAAGCTCAGCGAAAATTTTGGAAGAGAGAGAAAAGAGGCGGCAATTGGAATATATGATGCTGATAAAATAAAATGGCCAATTTATTACAAGGCTGCTGAGCCAGATAAAATGAAGTTTGTTCCTCTTGATATGGATAGAGAGCTTACTCTTCGTCAGATCTTGCAAAAACATGAGAAGGGCAGAAAATATGGGCATTTGCTTGAGCATGTTAGCAAATATCCAATTTTCATTGATTCAGTTCAACGAATACTAAGCATGCCTCCTATAATAAATTCTGAATACAGCGGCAAGATAACAGAGAAAACAAAGAATGCTTTCATTGAGGTTAGCGGTTTCTCTTTCCGCTTCATTGTGCCTTGTTTGCTAACAATGGTTGCTGAGCTTGCTGACAGAGGTGCAATAGTTGAAGCTGTGCATATCCAATATAAAAATAAAAGGATAACAACGCCAGATTTCAAGCCGCAGAAAATTGAAGTAGATGTTGATTATTGTAACAAAATGCTTGGTCTTAATCTGAAGGCTGATGAGATTAAGCGATTGCTTGAAAAGAGAAGGCA
>CAYICV010000052.1:0-1120 GCA_964362035.1 Candidatus Woesearchaeota archaeon
AACTCCATAGGCATTTCTAGCCCTTTCATCTTCCAAAGGAAATGTGTACTCATAAATGCGCTTAATGCCTTCCTGCATATCTTTAACTATCTTTTTTGTGCTAACAACCCAGATTACTTTGCTTGCTCCATAAACATAAGCTGGAAGTTGACTTCCACTTGCAGAGGCAATCAACACCTTCCCATCCTGCGTTACTGCATGCACACTTCCAACAACGTATTCTGGAGCAGCTCCGAGCTTTTGTATTTCCCTTCCTTGCTTTTCTCTGTTCATTGACATAAGCTTATTGCGTACTGAATTGTATTTACCAGATTCATTTATCTCTTTTGAAATGTCAATCGTATCAAGCGTTACAGAAGACATTGTCATCACTTCAGCTCCTTTCGGAATAAGCTCCAAAACTTTTTTCTTAGCCTCCTCTCTGTTTTTCACAGCAAAAGCTTCTACGCCGTTTGCCTTTAGTGCCTCTATTGTTCTCTCAATTACCTTCTCAGGAGCCAATTTCTCCCATTTGTTAACAACCTTAACTTCTTGTTTCATTTTCTTCACCATTCTTAACAAAAAAGGAAAGGATTAATTGTTCCTTTCCAAATCTTTAATTCTTTCGGCAACGCCTTTGGCTTCCTTTTCCAATGTGTCTTTGTATTCTCTAAGCATCTCTATCTTCTCTTCTTTCGTAAGGAAGCCTCTGAAACTGCCTTCGCTTCCGCATCTGTAACCGCATTCGTAATGCATTTTTAACCTCCTGCCCATTGTATCGGGCATACGATATTATGAAAACAGTAATATTTAAATATATCGGTTACCCAATAATTACTATGCAGAGAGGAAAAAGGAAATACAAATATTATTGCTGTGACATGCGAGGTATGCTTTCATTCTTAATTCTATTTCTGTTGTCCAAAAAGCAAATGCACGGACAAGAAATTGCTGCAGAGTTAGAGAAAAGAAAAGGCTGTAAGCCAAGTCCTGGCACAATTTATCCTGCTCTAAAGGCGCTTAAAGAGGACGGATTAATAAAAGAAAAGAAAGTTGGAAAGATAATTAATTACAGCTTAACAGTGAGGGGAGAAAAAGTGCTTAGGATTGCAAAGCAACGCTTCTGCAGAATTTTTCTTGG
>CAYICV010000052.1:1220-4527 GCA_964362035.1 Candidatus Woesearchaeota archaeon
TCCTTTCTGTTTTTGGTTGAGCTTTTTTCCAAAAAGGTCATTGGGAAGCCCGCGTCTTGCCATTGGACCACTGGCGCACACTAAAACCTGAAAAGAAGAAAATAAATAATTTCGCTTTTACTTATCTCACTAATTCTTCCTTAATCTTGTTCGCATACTTATGAGCAAGTGTAAGGGGCTCCGGCAACTTATGAGGCTGCTTAATAAATTTCTTCGTGAGCTCAACAGCAGAAGAAAGCTTAACCTTATTGCCCACACTTATATAAATCGGCTTACTCCCTTCCTTTGTAATTAGAGCATAGCCTTTCTGCTTGCCATTCAAGAATATTTTAGAATCTTTTACTTCTCCTACAAGAAGTTCTTTTGCAATTCCAATCGTTGCAGCATCAACAGCAATGCCAAAATGAGATGCCAAGCCGCAGCCTCTTGGATGTAGAGTTCCATGGCCGTTAATAAAAAAAACATCAGGTTTATTTTCAAGTTTATGAAAGGCATCAATTAATACAGGCAACTCTCTGTAAGCAAGAAAGCTGGGAATGTAAGGGAATGTTGCCCGCTTCAGAGAAAATTTTTCTTCGATAACCTCAAAGTCTTCAGAGAGCACTACAATACTTCCAATTACTTCCTTGCCTATTGTTGAGGTATCACAACCAGCAACTAATCTTACTTCAGAGAAGTCCATGTAATCCTTCTCAATAACGAGCTTCGCAAGCTTCTTCTGCTCATCCTCAAACCTTTTAACATCAATCTTAAATTTTTTAATAAGCTCAGTGAATTCTTCCATTTTCTCCATTTTCCTCTTTTTTAGACTTAATCTTTAAGAAATCTTAATATTAAAATTTTTTGTTGTTTCTATTACAAAATTTAGAAAATTTAGGAAACATTTTTAAATACTAGCACTCTTTTTAGTGCATGATATTTAACAAAACAGACTGCAAATATTGTAGGAGAAGAATAAATAAAAGTTACAGATATTGTCCTCTCTGCGGCTATGACCAGAAAAAGCCAGTTCAAGAATATCCTCTAATGCCTAGCATATCCTTTCCGTTTAGCAAGATTTTTGATGAATTGACCAAAGAATTTTCGCGAGAATTTGACAAGCTTTATGAAGAGGACTTTGAAAAGAAAAGCAGAAAGGTTAAGTCAAGTGGAATAAGCATAAGTATCAGTACAGAAGGAGGAGAGCCAAGGATAAGGATGCATACTCTTGGGGATGCAGAAAGAGAGCAGAGAGTGCAGGCCAAGCAGATTAAGCAGCGTGTTTTGGGTAAGGAAGAAGCTGAGAGATACGCAAAGTTGCCACGACATGAAGCAGAAACAACTGTTAAACGCCTTGGAGATAAAATAATATACGAAATCTCATTGTCAGGAGTTAGCAGAATTGAGGACGTTTTTGTAACCAAATTGCAGAATAGTATAGAGATTAAAGCTTTTGGCAAAGATAAAGCTTATTTCAAATTAATTCCTGTTGACCTGCATATTGGAAATTATCTCCTTAAAGAAGGAAAGCTTGTTCTTGAACTGAGAGAGTAACAGAAGAATTATTAGCGGCTAGGATAAAATTCTATTGGCTCTACGCAACAAAGTAGTTGAAAACTTCTTGAATGTTACTAACTTCTTTAACTTCTATTCCCACTTTTTCGCTGATTGAATGGTTAGTTGGAACTTTCTCTATTGTGCAAACCTCAATATTGCCTTGTTCTTCGCACTTCCTTGAAGTCTCAAAAGTTACTTCTGTGCCTTCTGTTGGAGGAACTAAAAATAGTTTTACCCCGGCACTCTTCAAGGCTTCTGCTTTAGGAGCTATTCCAGAAACTTCTCCAATGCTACCATCAGGCAATATTCTGCCTGTAATGCCGACATCTTCACGCAGAGTTATATTCTCAACAGCAGCAATTGTTGCTATGGTTAAAGCAGCCCCAGCGCTTGGCCCGCCAATACTTTCAGCTTGAGCGGCGATTGTATAAATCAAATCATAATTACTAAAATTTACTTTTGTGAAATCTTCTGCAACTTTTCTTGCAATAACAATGCTCTCCTGCGTGTCTGTGAAAAAAAGCAGGCTATTAATATCAACTAGAATCCTACCATTTCCAGGAGAGGCTTCAACTGCAAGTGTTGCAAGAACTCCGTTGCCTTCTCTATCAACAGCAGGCACTTTCATTACAACAGCATTCTCACTTACACTTACTTTCTTAACTATCTCAACTTCAGCAGGCCTTTGCTGAGACTTAATCGCGAGCATTAAAATCGAGATTAAGAGTAAGAACATAACGATAGCTGAGAATAGCAAGAATCTATTTTCTCTTTTTAATCTCGTGATTTCTTCAGTTTGTTTCATCTCACTCCTTTTAGGTTAGCCATGTTAAGCAGCAAAGCAAATCATGTGGCTTGCTTTCAGTTTTTATTTTTCTGCTTAAAATTAAATCAAAAACCTTCCCTTATCCTGAATTAACTTCCCATCAGCATAGATTTTGCCATCCTTCTTTAAATCTTTTATGAAGTCCAGATGCACTGCGCTCTTGTTTGTGCCCTTACACTCCTTGTAAGCAGAGCCAATTGCAAAATGTACAGTGCCTCCAATTTTCTCATCAAATAGGATTTGCTTCACATACTCTTTTATTGCATAATTACAACCTATGCCAGCTTCTCCAAAATAGCTGGAGCCTTTATCTGTGTTAAGCAATGCATGCAAATAGTCTTGATTCTTCTCAGCTGTTGCTTTAACAATCTTCCCTTTTGCGAATTCAAAGTAAACGCCTTGCAACTCTTTTCCTGCAGAAATTGCTGGGAAATCAAATTTTATATGGCCCTCAACACTCTGCTCAACAGGAGCAGTGAAGATTTCTCCTCCTGGCATATTATGCTCGCCACCATCAATAACCCAGACTCGGCCTTTAGTGCTGTAAGTGATATCAGTATCTTTTGAGATAACCCTCATTTGCTTCGCTCTTTGCAACGCATTCTTAATTTTCTGCATTTTCCCTCCAATCTTTTTCCAATCTTGAATGCAAGCTCCGTAAACAAAATCTTCATATTCTGTAAGGGACATTTCTGCATCTTGAGCTGCTGCTGATGTTGGGAAAGCAACAAGAACCCATTTCTTTTTCAGCCTTTCGTCAGTGATTGGCCTTGTAATTTTGCTTCTTAGCGCAAGCTTCTTTGAATCAATTCTTGCAAGCTCCCTTCTATTTTGCCCTGAAATAATGCCAACCCAAGCATCCATCTGCTTCATCTCATTCATTGCAGTTTCAGGGAAATAAGTTAGCTGTTGCTTGGATGCATACTTGTAAAAGTAATAAGCCTG
>CAYICV010000053.1:0-4490 GCA_964362035.1 Candidatus Woesearchaeota archaeon
TTAATTTAACTAAAGAGGTTCTGCAGATTTACCCTTGGCTTGTTGGTTACAAAGAATATCCTCAAGGAAAGAATATCATTCAAGTATACGAGGGAGCACCTTTTACTAAAAAGATGAAAAAAGCACAAGCAGCTTGGAAAGAAAGAAGAGAGGAAGCAAAAAGAAAAGGAGAGGAATTTAGCGAAGAAGAGCCTTTTCCTACTCCACTAATACTTCGCACAAAAGAAACAGGCTTCCATCAATAAAAGAGAAAAACAAAAAGAGGAAAAACAAAAAGAGTCAAATGCAAAATAAATATGGGAAAAGTAATAACAATTGAAGGTTCTGACGCAGTTGGCAAGAAGACTCAAGCAGAGATGCTTGTTAAAACGATGCGGAAAGAAGGCTACGCAGTAGAAACTATCTCCTTTCCTCGCTACGATACTTTTTTTGGGAAAATCATTAGTGCATATCTTAAAGGTCATTTTGGAAAGGCGACTGAAATTAAGGCTGAAGAAGCTTCAATGCTTTATGCTTTTGACAGGCTTTTTGCTCAAACACAAATAAAAGAATGGCTTAATGAAGGTAAGTACGTAATTCTAGATAGATATATGGAAAGCAATTTTGGACATCAGGCAGCTAAGGTTAGCAGAGATGCACGAGTAGATAAAATAACAGAATTGCATAATTTTGAAGTTTTCAAGCTTGGGATTAGGCCGAGCGATGTTGTTGTTTATTTATCTCTTCCATTAGAATTTGCTTTGCAAGCAATGGAAGTAGAAAACAGAAAGGGAGATATGCATGAAATGGATAGGAGATATCAAATTGAAGTGCATAAAACTTATGAAATAGCAGCAGAGAAATTTAATTGGAGAATTATTGAATGCGCAGAGAATGGAAGAAGGCTTGGCATAGAAGAAGTTGCCACTCGCGTTTGGGATGTTGTGAAGAGGGAGTTGTAAGGAGCTTTGAAGCGAGTAAGGTTGAGTTGCAAATTGTGGGCGCAAAGTATTTAAAAGTTTCCAACATTGTTTTTAGAGGTTAAGATGAAATTAGAATCTGTTAATAGTGAGGATTTGACGAGTGTTTTGACTTTAAATGAACAGGAGCAATCTAATATTAAACATTTTTTTGATAAATTAGATACAGTAAGATCTTTACCTAGGGATAAGCGCGAAAGCTTTAGAAGTGATCTCGAAAAATCTGCGAGAGAATTACTATTAAAGGACTTTATTGTACAATATATTAAATCTGTTGGTTTAAAACCAGAAATCCCTGAAATCCTCTTGGGCAGTCATGGTTGGATAAGCGAAGATGACTTACCAACAGTTCCATTAGGATTAAAATGTGAAGGAGCAAATGTTATTCCAACAGTGGGGTGGAGAGTAGGTTATTTAGACGGTTATGTTCCTTATTTCGAATTTAATTTTAAGAAAGACTCAAAAAATTTGAGTGCCTCTGCTGAACTTAAGAGTGAAGGTACTAGCAGTTTAAAAACTGTAGAAGATGTTTTAATGCTTCAATACCCAACAAATGCTGACGGTATTGTTTATCCAATTATTAATGCAGAGGGCGAAGCTCCCTATCATGTTCTAAAAGTTGCATCAGTAGAGCAAGTTTCAGCAGTTCTAAGAGATTTGCAAAATGCTTACAAGACAATAGGAAAAGATGGATTAGAAAGATTAAATACAGTAGCAAGTGGCTTCTATGTTATAAGAAGGGAATTAGACGGAAAAGCTCCAGAACTTAAAGAAATAATGAAAAGAGAATATAAGCTTGCCTTATTAGAAGTTGCTGGAAAGCAGTTTCGTATGGATAGTGAATAATAATTCTTATCTCATCTTCTTACTCCTTACCCCCCCGCACTCAAATGCCTCTTCGCAGCTGCAAACGCAATTCTACTCCATTCTTCAAACCTAAACACAGCACTAGAGGCAAGCATCTTTTCAAGCTCTTCCATCTCCCTTAATCTTCCCTCTCTGATTTCAGCATCCTTTGGCTTTATTTCGTCAGCAGTTTCCACAATGTAAAGAATACCAAAATGAACTTTCCCGACATCATCAGAATCGTCATTAATGTAGCCTAGAACTCTTGGTTTTATACTTCCTCCAAGTCCTTCAACCTCCTCGCTTAGCTCTCTTAACATACTTGCATAAATTGGATTCCTATTGTGACTCTCAAACTTTTCAATATGCCCTCCAAGGCCAACGCTCCACTTCCCCTGTAATCTTTTTTCAGAATATCTTGCATCTTGCGCTGAGCGTTGATATGCAAAAACTTTTTTCAGAACAGGATTAACAATCACACAATATGCAATTGGTTGCTTGTAACTCGGATCTTTTTCTACAAGTCCCCTTTTCTTAAATGTAAAATTAGCCAATATCCTTGATTCGTAATTAATTTCGCCATTCGGCTTGAAACCTTCAAAATAGTCATTACCAAAAAGTTTCTCTCTTTCTATAACCATAATTAACTTTTCGTTCTTGTTCATTCGAATTTACACTCCCTGATAAGCCTTAATTCTATCTTCCAAATCTTCTCTGATTTGATCTAAGTTAATCAGGTGAATTATTTTACGTGTTTTTCTTTGCGTGTTAGGAGGATAGTTCTTGCTTTCATTAGCCTTTGCTTCTGCTTTTCCCCTGTATCTTTCATAAATATCTCTCAATCTATAAATCATTTTCCCTCCTGCTTTCCCGTTGCCCTTAGCTTCTAAAGCTTATTTTTCTCTCTTCCTTTCTTTTAAGCTCTCTTTCTTCTACTCCTTGCCATTTTTCCTCCTTTTTTTGTCTTGATTATAAAATATTAACCACAACCGCCTCTAAAGTATGAACAGTTTGTACAAGACCAACAATTAGTTGAACCACCCTCTCTTATAAGCAAAGACCCACATTCAGGACAATCACTACCGAAATTCTTTCTATCGCTATCGCTGTTTCCAGAGCCATCCGCACTTGTTACCTTACCAGCCAAACTTCTTTGCTCCATCTGCTCCACTTTTCGCTCGCTAGTCTCCATTTCGCCATTAGAAAACTCTTCTGGATTAAGCAGTCTATAAGCCTCCTCAAATTTCTGTATTCTTCTTATCTTATTAATTCTTAAATCGCCTCTGGGTGGCACGACATCTGCAAATTCGGTTTTCTCCAAATAATGGATTGCAAAGAATCTCGCTAAAAAATCTCGGATAGATCCACAAATCTTGATATGGGGGTCATTAACAGGTCCAAAAATCTCAGCAGACTTATCCCCATGAAATTGTTCTACCCAGTCTTCTAAAGGCATACCATATTGTAGCTGTTTTGAGATATCAATTCCAGTACTCTTCAAAGTCTCGTTTAAAGTAGTTCCAGCCCTTGCCATATTTAAGTAAACCTCAGCCGGCATCGAAGTATCTATAAATTCATTTATAGTAATTCTTATAGTCCTGCCGCCTATCTTTCTTTTTATTGTCCAACCATCTACATTAATATTTAATTCTTTTCTTTCACCCCACTTAAATTTTGTCTCTAAGCTGCCATCATCTCCAGCGCTAACATTCATTGGCTGAGATAATTTACAACCATTTCTATAGGCAGCTACAGACTTTAGACCTAACTCCCATGCTCTCCAATGAAACTTCTCAAAATCTTCTACAGTAGCTTCATTAGGCATATTAAATGTTTTTGAAATTGCTCCAGAAATGAAAGGCTGCACTGCTGCCATCATCTTCAGATGAGCATCTATACTTAAGTACCTAGTTCCATTCTTTGTTTTATTTGCTGTATCGAACACTGCTAAATGTTCTTCTCTAATATATGGCGCGCCTTCTATAACGCCTTTTTCAGCTAGATGATTACTAATCTCTTCAATTTGACTTTTATCATAACCAAGTTTTTTAAGACCCTCGGACACAGAATCAATAGTGAGTTCCCTTGAACCTCCTCCAGACAATTTCTTTAAAGATTTTAAAGCAAGTGGAGGTTCTATACCAAGAGTATCATTATCCATCCATAATCCAATAGTACCACAAGGAGCAATAACACTTGCTTGAGCATTTCTATAACCATATTTCTCACCCAACTCAATCGCCTCATCCCATTGTTGTCTAGCAAACTCAATAAGTTCCTCTAAACCATCAACAGATTTAATATCAAAATTCTCTCCGTAAATATCTTTTCTAATACCAACATCGTCAACAGCAGCTCTGTGCTTGCTCATAACTTCTAGCATTGGTTCTCTGTTAAGCTCAAAAGCTTCGAAGGACCCCAATTCTTTTGCTATAAGCGCAGACTGTCTATAAGCTCTTCCAGTCATTATTGCACTAATTGCCGCAGCCACAGCTCTTCCAGCCCGGCTATCGTATGCAAGCCCGTTAGATATCAATAAACCTCCAAGATTAGAAAACCCTAAACCTATGGTCCTATGTGCATGAGTCTTTTCTGCGATCTCTTTTGTTGGATAACTCGCACAATCCACTAAAAGTTCCTGTGCTGTAAATACTTTATCTACATCATTAACAAATCCATCCATAT
>CAYICV010000054.1:0-4487 GCA_964362035.1 Candidatus Woesearchaeota archaeon
TATAACGAGGCGCTTTTTCCCATTCCTTTCTTAATGGAATCGTGTAGATGCGTTCAAGTTCCGGCATTTTACTTTATTTTTGATAAGTTTTCAATTTCTTACGTCACCTTAGTCTTAGTCCTTCTCCAACTTCTTTTAACCTCTGTAAGCCTTGATGGATGAACTTTTTTTCCTTTTCCAAGGGCTTTAAAGACCAGCCAAAAAGGCGCCCATTTAGTCTGCCTCTGCTTTTTCGCAAGTTTTTCTTTCTTTAATGGAGATTTATAGCGTGCCATTTTTTTGCTTCCTAATTACCTCCGAAATCTAAATTCCTTCTTTCCTTCTTGAAGATGCTTCAGTAGTTGTTTAAATTCTTCCTCGCTAAGCTTTTCTGTTAGATGGCCGAGCTGCGCAGCTTGACTTATTAATGCAATAGCTTTAATTGCAACAGCAGGATGAGCAATCTTTATTCTGCCGTATCTTTCAATAGCTTCTTTGCTAAGAAATTGTTTAGCGGTTTCCTCAAGCAGGCTAATCTGTTGCTGAAGCTTCATTTGCTCTTCATACTCTTTCTGCAAGGTATCATTTTGCTCTGCAAGAATTCTTCCTTGCAATTCTTCAAGCTTTTTCTTTTTTATTTCTTCTAATACCATTTTTCAAAATAAGACGGAATTATTTATTAGCTTGATCTAACTTCGCTGACAACTTTATTAAGAAATACTAAACCGTTTTTTGTTAATTGTCTTCCGGGTTTTGAATCTTGCCTCTTCTCAACAAACCCCGCTGCCTCGGCTTGCTGTAAGATTGCGCGGATTATCTTTCTGCCCCCTTTGTAAACTCTTTCTGGCTTCACGCCACGATTCTTTTTATGACTATACTCTGCGCTTAATCTTTCAACGCCAATAACCCCTTTAACATATAGCTTACGTAGTATGCTTGCTGCTCTCTTATACCACCAATCGTTACTTTGAGGAAGCCTTTCTTTTGCAGCTCCAGTCTTAACAAATTCTGCCCAATTTGGCATTTTAAATTCTGGTATCTCCATTAATTTAGTTGCCAAGCTATCAAGAAACTTTCCTGCATCTACTTCATGTATCAGCGCGCCTTTCGCCATTTTTTTATTATAATTGTAAAGCCTATAATTTTATAAGTGTAATTCTTTCCCAACTCAGAACAGAGCTTAAGAGCAATCTCGTTTACTTCTTCTCTGTTCCGTGAAAACGAGCGTAGAACACTTATTTTCACAGTATCACGATTTTTAAAGGTTTTTCTTATCGCGTCAATGAAATTTTCGGTAAAGCCGTTCTTACCGATTTGAAAATTTGTCATTCCTTTTTTCATGCCACAGCTCCTGCAGGGATAAGCTGCATAATTTGCTCCTTGCTAACTCTTAAGCCCTTTGCTTCGAGGAGAGCTTTAATTTTTTCTGCTGCCTTTTCCTTCATCAATTTTCCTTGCTTGAGAACAATGTAAACTTTATCTAAAGCACTCACAGGGGAGCATTGAAGCTTTTTGTCTTTCATGCCGATTCCAATCTCGGGTTTAACCTTTAACTGCTTTAAAGTTTTTTTAACCCCATAAGTGCCAAGAGGCATGCTTTTGCTTTTGTAAACATCTTCTGGCTTGAATGCATGAACTTCAATCTGCTTCTTGCCTTGCTTCCACGCTTTACTGAAAGCTGCACAAAAATTGGCTGCTTCTTTTATGCTCTGCTCATCAACCTTCTTTTTGTCACTGCTTGCTTTAACAACACAAAAAGGACTTCCTGGAGCTTTGGTATGCAGAATTAAATCGCCTGACTTAGCGAGCTTAACAACTTCTTCATTCTGCTTTGCATTCTTTCCCGCAACAACAAGGAGCTGCGAAGAGGTTAAAAAACTTCGATGCTGCATTTTGCCTTCATACGTTTATAACTAAGGAAGCTAACTTTAAAATCTTACTATTAAAATAAAGATTAAAATAAAGTTTATAACTGTGTATATTTTTAGTAAATTATGTTAGAAGAAAAGGCAATTAAATTTCATAAAAAGCTTAGGGGGAAGATAGAAGTAAAGAGTAAGGCTAAGATAAAAAATCGAAATCTTCTTTCTCTGGCCTACACTCCAGGAGTTGCGGAGATTAGTAAAATAATTGCTAAAGATAAAAATAAGCTTTATGACTATACGATAAAGCATAACAGCGTTGCAGTTGTTACAGATGGCTCTGCTGTGCTTGGTTTAGGGAATATCGGAGCTGCGGCTGCCCTGCCAGTTATGGAAGGAAAAGCAATGCTCTTCAAAGAATTTGCGAATATCGATGCTTTTCCAATTTGCATTGAAACGCAGAATGCTGAGAATATTAAGAATGTTGAGGAGATAGTTAAGATTGTTAAGAGTATCTCAGTAGTTTTTGGGGGGATAAATTTAGAAGACATTGCAGCGCCAAGATGCTTTGAAATTGAAAGGCGTTTGCAAGATATTGGCATCCCTGTTTTCCACGATGATCAGCATGGAACTGCAATTGTTGTTGTGGCTGCTTTGCTCAATGCTGCTAAGGTTGTGAGAAAAAGCCTTGCTGAGCTGAGGATTGTTATAAGTGGAGCAGGAGCTGCAGGGACAGCAACTGCAAAATTCCTTTCAAAGTTTGGAATTAAAGATATAATTGTTTGTGACAGTAAAGGAATCTTAAGCAAAGAAAGAGAAAGCTGGCGGCTAGAATCTCACAAAAGAGAATTGTTGAAATTTACAAATAAAGAGAATGTTAGTGGCTTTTTAAAAGATGCGCTCAAAGACGCTGATGTTTTCATTGGAGTATCAGCTCCGAATTTGCTTAAGAAAGAATGGCTCAAAGTGATGGCAAAGAAGCCAATAATATTTGCAATGGCTAATCCTATTCCTGAAATTATGCCAGCAGATGCAATAAAAGGAGGAGCTGCAATTGTTGCAACAGGCAGAAGTGATTTTCCTAATCAGATAAATAATGCACTTGCGTTTCCAGGATTCTTTCGCGGCTTGCTTGATGCGGGGGCAAAAAAAGTGAAAGAAGAAATGAAAGTTGCAGCAGCAAAAGCACTGTCATCTTGCATAAAGAGGCCAACAAAAGAAAGATTTGTTCCAAGCATTTTCGATAAGGGTGTTGTGAGAAAGATTGCGGCTGCGGTTAAGAAGGTAGCATTAGAAAGTTAATAAGTTACAATTACGCAGCTCTCAACTTAGGCCCCTCAAGAGTGTCCTCAAGAATAATGCCTTTATCTCGCAAGAGCTTCCTTATCCTATCGGCTTCTGCAAATTTCTTCTTTTTCCTTGCTTGCTCTCTTGCCTCTACTAATGTCTGAATTTCTTTTGTAACTCTTAACTGCTTTTCTCTTGGCACGATTCCAAAAATCTGATCCATCTCTGCTAAGAAATCACGCAAATCATCAACATTCTTACTACCGAGCTCTTTCTTATCTATCTTTGTATTAATTTTCTTTATGAGTGTAAAAAGTAGAGTTAGCGCTTTTGGAGTATCAAAATCATCATCTAATGCTGCAAGAACTTTCTTCTTTTCTTTGCCTAAAATAATTTTTAAGCCTTTATCATATTTTTTTCCTTTAATCTCGCTAAGCCTTTCTTGCAGATTCTGCAGCCGCTCAAAATTTGATTTCGCGGTTTCAACAGTTTCAGTAGTGTAATTTAGTTCTTTTTTATAATGTGTTTGAAGAAGTAGTAAGCGGAGCATCTCTGCAGGATATTGCTTCAGTGCTTCTTTAATTGTGATAAAGTTGCCGAGGCTTTTGCTCATTTTCTTGCCTTCAACAATCAAAAAAGAAACATGCATCCAATATTTTACATATGGCATCTTTGCAGTTATAGCTTCAGCTTGAGCAATCTCTGCTTCATGATGAGGAAAGATCAAATCCATGCCCCCTCCATGCAAATCATACTGCGAGCCAAAAAAATGCACTGCGATTGCAGTATCTTCAATGTGCCAGCCTGGTCTTCCATTACCAAAAGGAGAAGTCCAATATGGCTCATTTGGTTTTGCCTTTTTCCACAAACTAAAATCTCCACTATTACGCTTTGTTAAATCTGGTTCAATGCGATGAACATTGAGTTCTTCAAGAGGTTGCTGACTGAGTTTGCCATATCTTGGAAACTTTGTAATATCATAATAAATCCCTGTTGGCGTTTCATAAGCATACCCTTTTTTCATTAGAATCTTAACTTGCTCAATAATCTGTTTAATAAAATCTGTTGCTTTCGCATATTTAATAACTTGAACTTTTAGCGCTTCCATATCCTCGAAAAAACTTTTAGTGAACATGTCTGCAATCTCTTCTGTTGTAGAATTTATTTGCCTCGCCTTTGCAATTATCTTATCATCGATATCTGTAATATTCATCAAAAAGAAAACATTGTAGCCTTTATAGCGCAAATAGCGAGCGAGAAAGTCAAAGAAAACATAAGTGCGTGCATGGCCTATGTGTGAGTGATCATAAACTGTAGGCCCACAAACGAATAGCTTAATAAGTTTCGTGTCTTTTTGCG
>CAYICV010000055.1:0-4479 GCA_964362035.1 Candidatus Woesearchaeota archaeon
CTTTAATTATATTAGATGAACTACCAGACCCAGCAGCATTTAAAACTTTTGCCGAAAGCAATTGTGCACCAGGCGCAACACCTTTGTAAGTTGAATCTTGCGAAGCAATTATGCCTGCTACATGAGTGCCATGTCCTTGATCATCCATTGCATCTGCATCAGTATTAACAAAATCATATTGCAGAACAACTTTTCCTTGAAGGGCAGGATGATTATAATCTATCCCAGTATCAACAATACAAACTCTTGCACCAGTTCCATTAATGCCATTTGCTTGGGCAGTAGCTGCTGAGATTAAAGGAACAGAATCTGAAAGAGTAGCTTTTACTTCATAATCTGGATATATTTCCTCAACATTAGGAATTTGTTTAAGTGAGGGGATTGCATTGATAGGCACTCTTAGTGCAACTGCATCAATTATATTATAATCATACTTTATTTTCCCTAATTTTTCTAATTCTGCTCGATAGTTTTCTGGCTTGGCTGAAAATGTTACAATTACATCAGCTTCTTCTCCGCTGAAATATTGCTTCTTTGCTATACTTGCATCAGACACTGAAGTGAGGTCTGTTATCTTTTGAGGCTCCGCAATATCTTGAGCAACTGCAAATGTAACATATGAAATAGAAACTGCTGCTAATGAAATTATGACCAATGCAACAAATAAGGCAATCCCGCTTTTAAATTTCATTTTAATATTAGTTAATATCAGTTTTATAAAATTAATATATTTTGTGTTTATCTTCTTTTCCTTATTTTGCCCTTGGCTCTTGCTCTCGCCTTAACCTTAGCCCGAAGATAAAAAATGTAAACAATTAAGGCAATTATAATTAAGAGTATAATTATTGAGATAACTATTAACGAAGTAAGCAGAGTTTTGTTTGTTGTTAGTGCTGCAAGGCCTGCAAGGCCTGTAACTCTTGGCTGTGTTGCATTGCTTTCAGCCTGTTCTTGCTCTGCTGGCTGCTGTTGCAGTTGTTGCTCTTCTTGCTCAATAACTTTTTCTGGCGGTGCTGGAGCTGAGCTCACAACTTTAACATTATAATTAAATTCTCTTCCCTGTTGGAAAGCAATTGTGCTTCCCTCTTGGCCCAACCATCTTGCAGTTGCTGAAATCTTTATCTGCTCGCTGCTGCCGAGCTTTGCTGATGCTGGGGCTTTGATTGTAATCTCAACAGGCTTTGCCTCAATATAGTAGCCTGCAACTGTTTTAATGAATTCATTCTCTCTGCCTGCTATTTCTTCAGCACTGTTTGCTCTCTCAGATGGCTCAACATAAATATTTGCTATAACTTCCTGAATTCGGCCACTTAGATTTACTCTTATAATATGCTCTGCTGGCGAAAAGCTAACTTGCCAGCCTGCTGGCGGTGCTGCTGAGAGGGAGATGTAAGTGTTTCTATTGCCAATGTTAAAGAAATAGAGCTTTGTTGATGTTTCGCTGCCTGGCAATATTGCGAGCTCGTTATCGACTTGCCCGCTGCCGAAGTTGTAGCGTGGCGCTTCTGCTTCTTGGGCTTGAACATGCACAGCTGCTAAGGCGAAAACAAAAAGTATCAATAAAATTACATAATAGGGTGAGGATTTCATTATTAACCTAGTTAGGAAAAATATTTAAAATTAATGAATGCTGCTTATTTTATCATTATTCGTCTCTCAACAATTCTTCGTGCTCTTTTTATGTTGGTGGCTTAGCTTTCCCTTTAAGAGAACCAAATATGGTTTTTGGAACTTTCTTCTTTTCAAGGCCAACAAAATCCAGCTCATCTTTTTCAGTAAAGGGCTTCATTCCCTTATCAATTCCAAACATGTTCTTTCGCGATTTGGCCTTAAATTTCCTTTTCATTTTTCCAATTATCTACTTGTCTAGTTTTAAATAATTTCGATGGAGCATGAACGCCAGGGCCGAACGTAGAAGCAAAAGTGTGACGCTATTACAGATTTTGAGGGTTTGTTGATGCTTTTTCCGTCCCTTTAACCTTACACGATGTCTACGCACCTAACCTTTTCCGCATGCGGTGGCCGAACAGGAAGAAAAGGTTGGATGTGCGTGCGGCAAAATCTTGTTTTAAACCAAATTCTAATAGCGTAAGTGGCGAAAGTATTTAAAATTTGTGGTCTGAAAGTAGCGGGGTCAGGAGTTTAAGCACAACAAAAGCGGATGTTGGAAAAGATTAATCACCTAAAAATAATTATCAACTGAAATTACCTCTTGATATTTGCTTGAGAAAGGCATTTCTAGATCTTTGGATAGCATTGATAAAGTCTCAATCTTTTTGATCCATTCTCTATATCGCTGAAACAATTCAACCAGAGAACTTCCGAAAGAATTAAGACACTTTTGCAATGGTTCTAAGTAAGGCGAGATCTGAGGGTTGCATATGTGCGCGCACATTTCACAAGGTGTCAAATTAACCTCTTGCCTCCCCACGACATCTTTCACATAAGTTATTAAGTAACGCATGAAGTTGAACATTCCCTCTGAATTGGTAGCAAGGCGGGAATCTCGGGTATTGTCCACAATGTCTTTAAACAATCTTATTGCCCAGCACTCTTTATATATACTTTGAGTATTGCTGGAAAGTGTGTTCATGTTTTCCAAGATAGCTTTCATAAGAACTTCCGAATTCTCATTTGAATGTAGTGTATCTATATTTATTGGCTCGTCATCTTTTGAAGGCAGAGAGATCACTGGTGCTACAAGAAAAGTGCCCAAAGAGAATATACCGAGAAGGGACGGCACGAAACGTAATAGGTGCTCTGAAATTTCTGACTGATAACTTTGATTTGTTATGTAAACTTGAAAGACTCTTCTAAGAAAAAGAAACAAATCTTCAACAAATGTGTGATATTCTCTGGGTAATATCAACCTAAAAGGCCCGTTAGGCTGTTTGTTAACGGATAAATTAGCGCTGTGTAGATTGAAGAACAGATCATAGCGAGCGTCCCATGATTTGATTGTGAGGTTGTTCTGTACAGTCCGTAGAATCTCGAGCCCGGTTGAATCATTTCTTGGCACTATGTGAAGAAGAAATAACATTATACCCCAAAATCCTTCCGCGAAAGCCTTTTCATAACTAGTTTTGCTATTCTTCTCAGCCAATTCGTCTGTAAGGCTGATTATTTCTTTTGCGATCTCTAAATATCTCCATCCTCTTTCAGAAATTGCGTTTTTACTGTGATAATTGCCACTCAGCATTTGATGAGCTTTGTAAAGTGGCTCAATAATTTCTCTGAACGCAACCACATCAGGCAACTCTGAACTTCTGCTTCCTGTTATCATCGTACTGAAAGCGTTATAAAGGGGATAAAGACAAGACGGAGTCGCTGCAGCGCAATATAAATGGAAAAATTCTTCCTCAAGCACCATATCTTTTGTAAGGTTATTTTCTTCGATCAATTTTAAGTCAATCCATATCGAGTTATGATGTGGAACGAATACTGCAACTCGCCCCCAGTAGAGACTGTAGCCCTCAAAACTATTCATATCATCTCCTAGAAAGGTTTTAAAATAAGACCGCCTCTATTATGGTATGAGAGATAGAAGTTTTCAATGTCGAGTAAACCACGATCATTCTAAATACAGACAAAATCGATGCCGGGGACCTCCCCCAAAAAGCGGTAACATTAACCTGCATGACATTTCAGATCTAAGGTTTTATATCCTGGAAAACTCTTATTATCACCCAGATTTAACCTTGCACCCTTCCCGTGCCATTGATAGCAGCCGGCTCGGCTCGCGTGAATTTTGCAACAAGGTCGGGCTAGATTGCACTATCGTATGTCCGAACCGACAAGTGAGAGAAGAGTTAGAACAACTATCGAAACAAGAACTTGAAGAGCTTACATGTGAAGAAGTAGCAATACGCAGATGTCAAGACCACGATTACGTTAGCATCTTTAAAAACTTCATTAGGGTAATATCTGATGAATTTGGAAAACGTTTTAATACTCAAAAAGCTGACGCAGCATATTTTGCCTGTAGAATTTGTCGGGCTCGAGAATTGTCTGGCATAAGCAAAAAACCTTATCGTCTAAGATTCAGGGGTTATTGAATTTTCAAAAAGAATACAATAGATAGTAAAAAACGAGAAGCCTCGTTCTGGATAATCTTTCATGTAAGATTGTCACAGACACTATATTTTTGATTCAACGCCCCAGCCGAGCAGAGATGGAGAAATTCAGTGCCTATCGGAATTTTGATGTGTTAATAAATATTAAGCTTTGTGCGGAGACGCTGTGGTTTTAATAGGAGAATGGGTCTTTGCTGGCGTTTTCTTGGTCTTTGTTGCTGCCTTACTCTGCATTTTAGCTTGAGCTACTTTACTCTCTACTCTTGCCTGACCTACTTTTTGAAGTAAGATCTTACCCGAAGCGGTGGTGATTTGGATCCTGTCCCCGTTCTTCCACCCTAAGGCTCTAACTATTTCCATGGCCGTACTTTTATGTTGAGAAACGCAGATTTCTTTGAAATGCCAG
>CAYICV010000056.1:0-1882 GCA_964362035.1 Candidatus Woesearchaeota archaeon
GGATATGCAGGAAGGCATAAAGCGCATTTATGAGTACACATTTCCTTTGGAAGATGAAAGAGCGAGAAATGCCTATGGAGTTGGAAGTGGAGTGAATAAGCTGCTCATCATAAACAAAGAATTTATTCCAGGTAGAATAATGCTGATTTTTGTTAAGGAAAAGCTTGGTTTTTAGCTGCTACTTCTTTCAATTCTTCAGTAACAGCAAAAGATTTATATATTAAGCCTTAAAGTGAGGAATTGCATTAAAAGAGGCAAAGATGACAGCAACTGCAGAGACGAAGGAGAGAGAAGAGAAAGAGGAAACGAAGCAAACGCAAGCAGAAGATGAGGCAACAAAGATAAAGAAAAGTTTAAACTACAGCATAAAAGATGGCGCTTTTGCTTCTGCAATGGGTGGGATTTCTGATTCCTACTTGCCTGCGTACGCTGTAACCCTTGGCGCAAGCAATCGGCAAATTGGTCTTCTCACTTCTCTTGCAAACCTTTTTGGCCCACTATTTCAATTATCTTCTTTAAAGATGCTCCGCAAAGGGGCGAGTAGAAAAAGGCTTGTTCTAATTGCTGTGTTGTTGCATGCATTAATTTTAATTCCGATCCTTGCAATTCCCTTCTTCTTTCCTGAAAAATATAGAGTTGCCATTCTAATTGCTCTCTTCTCGCTTTATGCAATCTTTGCTAATTTTCCAGGCCCTGCATGGGCATCTTGGATGGGAGATTTAGTGCCATCTAAAGTAAGAGGAGAATACTTTGGTAGAAGGAACAGAATAGCAGGGGTTGTGACAATTATTACAACATTACTCGCAGGACTTGTGCTTAACTATTTCACTAAAGATAAAGTCTTCCTAGCCTTTGCATTAATTTTCTTTGCTGCGGCGTTCTTCCGCTTAATCTCGCTTTACTATCTTAGCTTGAAGTATGAGCCAAAATTTGTTCTTAATGGGGGGGAAAAGTTCTCGCTTATTAAGTTCGCAAGGAGGATGAGGAATGATAATTTCGCGAAGTTTGTTTTATTCGTAACGCTTATGATGCTTGCTACTAGTATTGCAGGCCCATTCTTTACCCCACACGCTTTAAGAGATTTGAAATGGAATTTTATAACTTATACTCTAATGCTTTTCCTTATTCCGGGCATCTCAAGTTTTCTTGCAATGGTTTATTGGGGAAAAAACATTGATAGATTTGGAAGTGTAGCTGTGCTTAGATTTACTACTCCACTAGTTTGCCTTTTGCCTCTTCCTTGGATACTCGCTAAAGGAAATATTTTTATTATTTTATTAATACAGATTATTGCCGGCGCTGTTTGGGCAGGCTTTAATCTGGCAGTCTTCACTTTCATAAATGATTCCTCAACTCAGCAGCAGAGAGCATTATTCTTTACTTACTTTAACATAATTAATGGTGCTGGCATTTTCATTGGAGCAAATCTTGGCGGCTTTCTTTCAGATTATAGGATTCCGATATTACCAAATATATTTGTATACTCTGTATTTACTGCATTCTTAATCTCCAGCATATTAAGAACGATGATTGCTGCATATTTCTTGCCTCAGATAAAGGAAGTTAAAGCTGTAGAAAGTGGAAAGCCGCGCTTTGAGATTTTTGGAATTGATACTACAGGAATAGTTAGAAAAGCAGTTGTTGGTATCTACGTAGGCAGTGAGAAAATCAGAAAAGCAAGATGGAGAAAATTGTTTAAAGGAAAATTCTTATTTTATAACAAAGGGGAGTTATTAAGTGCAAAAAGTTCTAGTTCTGAAGGTTTAAGTGGCTCTGGGAGTGGAGGCGGAGGCTTGAGTGGTAGTGCAGTTACTAAAGCTGCTGAGAGGTCTGAAGGCTTAACAATGCCGCAAGCTGCTAATGCAGATGCAAGTGCTGCTAC
>CAYICV010000056.1:1982-4455 GCA_964362035.1 Candidatus Woesearchaeota archaeon
GGTCTGAAGGCTTAACAATGCCGCAAGCTGCTAATGCAGATGCAAGTGCTGCTACTAACGCAGCAATTACAGCGACTACAGCAACTCTAACTACTACAACCGCTGCTACTACTGCGGCAACAACATCGAACGTCACAAATATCAATACACAAAAGAATGAAGAAACTAAAGCTTAAGAGCTTGATATCAAATACAAATAAACTTTAAAAGCTGTTTCTAGATAGAATTAGCATGTCAAAAAAATTCTATATCACAACTGCAATTGATTATCCTAGCGCAGCCCCTCATTTGGGGCATGCTTATGAGAAGATCTGCGCAGATGCAATTGCAAGATGGAAACGCTTACAGGATTATGATGTCTTCTTTCTAACAGGCACAGACGAGCATGGTTTGAAGATTCAGCGTGCGGCAGAGAAAGCCGGAAAAACTCAGCAGAAATTTGTTGATGAGATGTCCGAAAAATTTAAGCAGCTTTGCAAAGTCCTCAATGTTTCTTATAGCAGATTTATCAGAACAACTGAGAAGCAGCATGAAAGAGTTGTGCAAGATATTCTAAATAAAACAAATGAAAAAGGTGATATCTACAAAGGATATTACGAGGGACTTTATTGCGTAGATTGCGAAACTTTCTACCTGCAGAAGGATGCTCCAGATTTTCATTGTCCTACACATAAAAAGCCGCTTGAGAAAGTAAAGGAAGAGAGCTATTTCTTTGAGATGAGTAAGTATGAGAAGAAGATAATTGAAAATATACAAGAGAACAAAGAGTTCATCTTACCAAAGCATAAGCAGGCAGAGATTCTTAACCGCCTCAAAGAAGGACTTAAAGATTTAAGCATAAGCAGAGTAAGTTTCAAATGGGGAATTCCATTACCTTTTGATAAAAAACACGTTAATTACGTTTGGTATGATGCTCTCGGCAATTATCTCAGTGGAGTTGATTATGGCACAGAAAAGTTCAAAAAATATTGGCCTGCTGATTTACATTTGATTGGAAAAGATATTTTATGGCATCACAGCGTAATCTGGCCTGCGATGCTTCTTGCTGCTGATATTAAGTTACCAAAAACAATTTTCGTTCATGGTTTTATTAATTTAAGAGGGGAGAAACTTAGCAAAGCTGCTGGTAGAGTTGTTGATCCCATAAAGCTTGCTGAAACATATGGAGCGGATGTTCTTCGCTACTATCTGCTGAAAGACATTCCTTTTGGTGAGGACGGCGATTTCAGTGAAGAAGGCTTAAAGGAAAAGAATAACGAGCTTGCAGACAAGCTTGGAAATTTAGTGAGCCGCCTGGAAGGCTTAGCAGAAAGATTTGGAGAGATTAAGAGAGTTAAGCCTGATGAAAAACTTACAAGCAAGTTAAAAATAAAGGAAATTGAGAGGAAGCTTGATAACTACGAGCTTGATAAGGCGCTTACTTCAATAATTAACTTTGTTGATGATTGTAATAAATACGTTCAGGATAAAAAAGTTTGGGAGTTGAAAGGAGAAGAGGCGAATAAAGTGCTTTACACTCTTGTGGATTCGTTGAGGCTAACTGCAATCTTACTTTGGCCTTTCATTCCGCAAACAGCAGAAAAGATTTTAGCACGCTTGAATGCAAAGGAGAAGGAAATTTCCTCTGCGCAATTAAAATTCGGCTTGCTCGGCAACATAAAAATTAAAAAGCAAGAGATTTTGTTTAGGAAATTGTAAAATGCCAGTAAGCTTCAATGAATGGAAAAAACTTGACATACGGATAGGCAAGATAACAGCAGTAGAGAATCATCCAAATGCAGATAAGCTAGTAATTCTGAAAGTTGATTTTGGTGACGGCGAGAAACAACTTGTTGCTGGAGTAAAGGGCTTTTACAAGAATGAGCAGTTGAAGGGCAAAAAGATTGTTGTATTAACAAATCTTGAGCCTGCAACAATTCGCGGAGTTAAGAGCGAGGGCATGCTTCTTGCAGCTGTTGAAAAAGAAGATGGCATTAAGAAAGTTGTGCTGCTACAGCCTGAAAAGGATGTTGCTGAGGGGACTAAGATTGAATAGCTAAATTTGGCTTGTTCTTGCGGGGGATTTAATCAAATAGATACGCTATTTTATAATTCTATCCAGAATCTTAAAAACCTCTTGCAGTTTACTTGGTTTAATTGTGGCAATCTTGTTTCTGATTATAGTTTTATCTATACTTGTTATTTTATCAACTTTTACTAAACTTTTAAGTATGATGAAGCCACTACTTAAATCTCTCTTCTCTAGTATTACGCTGTAATTTAAATCTTCTAAATTAGAAGTAATGCCGCAAATAATAATATCTAAATTCTTTTGATTATATCCATTATTTGAGATTACTAATGCTGGCCTCTGCTTTACTCCAGTTAAATCAGTAAAGGGGAAAGGCACAATTACTATATCGCCCTGATTATACATCCTAAACTTTATTCCAAGCCTCGTCTATTTTACTATCCCAAATTTTAGAAAAAGATC
>CAYICV010000057.1:0-4413 GCA_964362035.1 Candidatus Woesearchaeota archaeon
CAACATCTTCTCAACACATTCTCTCACAGTAGTCTCTGGATTAACTGTAACAAGGTTTTGGGTCATTATATCGCCTACCTTAATCCCTATCTTGTTTCTTACTGATCCGCCAATAATTCTCTGTTTCATTTCCCCCCATTTTTCAAATGGTCTAATAACTTAAAAATTTCTGTATATTTAAGCATGACGTATATATAGCATATACAATATATTCCTGATTGCATAGTAGCTAATAATTGGCTAAAAAAGAACATGTTGAAAAAAGCAGAATGCGTACTTTAGAGAGCCTCTGAATTTACCCTCTATAATTTCCGTGTAATCTATAAAACAATATATATATTTTATCACAATAATATTTAAAAAGCTGTATATACAATATATGTTTAGGAGGGGTTGACTCTAGCTCACTAAAAGAGCTTACTAGAGACTTTAACCAATTAGCAATAAAATGCCCAACTCAGAACCAAGAAGAATAATAAAATTCGGCAAATCTTCATTTGTTGTTTCTATTCCCTTATCTTGGGTTAAAGAGAACCAGTTAAAGAAAGGAGATTTAATCTATCTCACAAAAAATGGTAATGGTGAGTTAATTGTTTTCTCAAAAGAGAGAGAGCATAGAGAGGATGAGAGCAAAATTGTTATTGATGTAGATAAAAAGGATTGGAAAGATTTTAGGAGAGAAGTATTATTCTCATATGTTAATGGCTACAATACAATTGTAGTTTCAAGCTCAGATTTTTCTGGAAGGTCTATGAAAGTCAAGGCTGTTTTAAAAGACCTTGTTGGAATGGAGGTTATTGAGCAGAATGAAAATGAGATTGTTGCAAGAGATTTCATGAATCCACAAGAAATCTCTGTTAAGAAGTTCCTTAGAAGAATAGACAATTGCATAATGGCAATGTTAAACGAATTGGAGAAGAGCATAGAAAAAGGAAGCATAAGTGCAAGTCACTGCAACGAAATTCAAGAAATGGATGAAAACTTGAATCAATTTTATTTCTTCATATGGCGCTTGAATAGAAAGAGTTTAACCAATCCGTACTTTGCAGAATCTCTTAATATGACAAACTATCAATTAGCAGATATTTGGTGGATTGCAGTAAACATGGAGCATATTGGCGACAATCTGAAAGAGGTTGCATGTCTATTAACAAAGACAAAGCTAAACAGTGAGGAATCCAAAAAATTAATGAAGATTTTCTCCTCGGTTAAAGACACTTACACCAACTCAATAAAAGCATATTACAATAATGATAAACCTTTAGCATATACTCTTGATGCCCAGCATGATAAAACACCAAAGTTTTATGCAGTTGGTGAGAGTGCAGCAGTGGCAAAGATAGTCGAAAAGTTCAGAGATATCCAAGGTTTGAGCCATGGCTTTTTGAGGGTAATATTTTTAAATAACAAATATCTTGATGCGGAAACTATTAACATCAAGATAGTTTTAGATGATCAACCAGGAGCGTTGCATAATGCAGCAACCTTCCTGTATGAAAATGATTTTAATATTATTGAGAGCAGGAGCAGAACTTTAGCGAAGGGCCAGACAGCAATCTGGGAAGTTGTTGCTGGTAAGCCACAACATAGAGATACCAAAAAAATTTTAAATGATATGTCCTCTCTCCCATATATAAAGAAAGTTGAGGTTGAAGATGGTGTTTGAGACTTTAGAAAAGATTCATGAAGAAAGAAGAAAGGGTAAAAACGGAATAATACGCATCGCATTCCCAGATGGACATCTGTATCCGATGATGAGAGAAATCGCAGGTTATGCTGGCTTAAGCGACTTTCCAGATGAGAAAAACAAGTCTTTTACTGATTCCACACTCACTTCTAATGGGATAGACATACCACTTGAACAGGCGATTAACAGACCTAGAGCTATCGCAAGACATTTGAAAAATGGGGTGTATGATATAGGAATTGTTGGTTTAGACACGACTTATGATGAATTATTATTAAAAGAAAATGGTCAAAATGGTAACTTAAAGATAGAGCCTCCATATGATAGCCGCGATTTAAAAGAAAGATTAAGGACACAAAATTTAGAATATCTAGCATCTCTTGATTTTAGACCTTCTTACTCTTATCTTGCAGTTCCAAGAGATTTTGGTTATAAGGAGGGAGAATTCGATAAATTTTTGGCGGACTACACTAACGGAAAAGCTATTGGTAAGATAGTCGCCGCATCAGAGTTTTTACACATTGCTAAATCCTTTTTGGACTATTTTGGGATAAAATATGAAGAGATCTACAGGACTGATGGCGCAACAGAAAATAATCTAATTCAGGGTGGTGCAGACTTAATAATTGATGTAGGAGAAACTGGAGATTCAATAAGAAAAGCCGGGGGGGTAATACTAACGGCAGTTATACAGGAATCCTATCCTCTACTTTTGGCTAACAGAGATTCTTATACGAAATACCAAAAACAAATAGAAATAATTAAAGAACGCATCATGTATGGAAAAAGAAAGAAGGAAGAAAATGATCCGAAAGCATTTGAAATTAAAGATCCTCACTGGTTTGACGTACTTAATTTGGTATTCGACCAAATTCCTTTCGGTAGACTGTTTAAGAAAGGGAAAGGGAATGGGAACAGTAATGGCAACGGTCGGCATTAATCTCTAAGTCAGACACATTAACTCCTTTCACTCCATTCACCAAAAAATTTAAATATCCCAAGACAATAAAATAATTCTGACTAGGCGTAGGGTGGATATCCTTTCTAGCAATATTATTCAAAGATTATTAAAACAAAACAAAGCCAAAGCAAATAAAGCCAACGTAAAACAAAAACAAAAACCAAAAAACAAAAAACAAAACGAAGAAAATGGCAAACAAACAACCAATATTCATTTTGCCAGAGAATGTTAGTAGAATGATAGGCAGAGATGCGCAACGCAACAATATTCTGGCAGCAAGGCTTGTAGCAGAAACTGTTAAGAGCACTTTAGGGCCTAGAGGCATGGACAAAATGCTTGTTGACAGCATAGGAGATATCACAGTCACAAATGATGGTGTAACAATTCTTGAGGAAATGCAAATTGAGCATCCTGCAGCTAAGATGATGGTTGAGATTGCCAAGACACAGGAGGCAGAGGTAGGAGATGGCACAACTACTGCTGTTGTGCTTGCTGGTGAGCTGCTAAAGAATGCTGAAAAACTATTGGATCAGGAAGTGCATCCAACTGTCATAGCACGCGGTTACAGGTTGGCTGAAGAGCAGGCCATAAAAATTCTGCAGAAAGTTGCAACAAAGATTGAAAGAGATGATAAAGAGCTGCTTAAGAAACTTGCCATAACTGCGATGACCGGCAAGGGAGCAGAGAGCGCGAAGGAGAGGCTTGCTGAGATTGTAGTTGAAGCGGTTTTGCAGGTTGCAGAGGAAGAGCCATTTAATGTTGACTTAGATAATATTAAAATTGAAAAGAAGAAAGGGAAGAGCATTGACGATACTGAACTAGTAAGGGGGATAGTTATAGATAAGGAGAGGGTGCATACAGAGATGCCTAAAACTGTGAGAGATGCAAAGATTGCATTGCTTGATTGCTCTCTTGAAATAAAAAGTCCTGAAACTGATACGAAGATTAACATTAGCTCTCCAGATCAGCTTCAAGCATTTCTTGACCAAGAAGATCGCATTCTTCGCGAGATGGTTGAGAAAATCAAAAAAGCAGGAGCAGTTGTTGTTATCTGTCAAAAAGGCATAGATGATATTGCTCAATATTATTTGGCAAAAGCTGGCATTCTTGCAGTGAGAAGAGTGAAAAAGAGTGACATTGAAAAGTTGGCAAAAGCAACAGCAGGAAAAATTGTTAGCAATCTTTCTGAATTAACTGTGAAAGATCTTGGCAGCGCAAAGCTTGTTGAAGAAGTCAAGGAAGGCAAGGATGAAGAGGGAATGCTTTATGTCAGAGATTGTCCTAATCCAAAAGCATTAACAATTCTTGTAAGAGGGGGAACAGAACATGTTGTTGCAGAAGTTGAGAGAGCAATTAGAGATGGTATTGGAGATGTCGCAGCTGCGCTAAGAGAAAAAAGAGTTGTTGCGGGCGGCGGGGCAATTGAGATAGAAGTTGCAAGGCAGCTTAGAAGCTTTGCGCAAGGCATGAAAGGCAGAGAGCAGCTCGCAATTGAAGAATTTGCTCTCGCACTTGAGAGTATTCCAAAAACTCTTGCAGAAAATGCAGGCCTTGATCCTATTGATATTATAACAGAGCTAAAGGCTCAGCATGATAAAGGCAATACACATGCAGGTATAGAGATGAACAGCGGAGGAGTTGGCAACACTTTTGAGGCAGGAATCATAGAACCCCTCAAGATTAAAACGCAAGCAATAAGTTCTGCAAGTGAAGTTGTAAATCTAATTCTAAGAATTGATGATGTTGTTGCCGCTGGCAAGAGTGA
>CAYICV010000058.1:0-4379 GCA_964362035.1 Candidatus Woesearchaeota archaeon
GATGCGACTTAACATTGCAAGCTCTCATCTTTTCACCTTTGTTGATAAAGTAAGCCGCTTCAGACATTTTGTTAGTGAGAAAGTTATGAAAGAACTCGCAGAAACTGTTGCACTGCTTATTCTTCCATTCACTCCACATATAGCAGAGGAAATTTGGAGTCAAAAAGGCAGAGGCAGCAAGTTCGCATCAGTTGCAGAATGGCCAGAAGCGAAAAAATTAAGTAAGAAGCAAGAAGAAGCACTCAAAGCAATTAATTTGATGGAGCAAGTTGAAAGAGACGCTGAAAATCTCTTTAACATAATGCGCAGAAAAGGTAAGCAGATTAAGAAAGCTTACATTTATGCCATAGATGAGGACTTTAAGCAATTAAAGCAACTCGAGGAAGTTATGGCTTCTCATCTCGGAGAGCTTAAGATTTTTTCTGTTGTGGATAAGAAAAAGATTGATCCGCTTGGAAGAGCAGAAAAAGCAAAACCAGGAAAGCCCGCATTTTATATGGAGTAATGGAATAGAAGTAAAAAGAGCATACTCCTTAAAATAAGTAAATCATTGTTCTGACCTAACTTAAATCCTCTTTTGTTCTCTATTTCGCCTTTCCGACAATTCTGAAAACCTTTGTTCCACAATGAGGGCAAACTCCCTTCATTGCTTTCATGCCGTTAGCCATTATAACTTCCTGGGGATTTTTGATTTCCACTTCTTTCTTCTCTTTCATACATCTAGCTGTTACCATTTTCTATTTTATCTTCTTTACTCTTTATAAGCCTTTTTATACTTTTTGATTTCCAACTGTTCTCATCTCCGCTCCTCTTATGTAAAATTTAAAAGTTTTCCTTTCTTATTCCTATGATGGCAGATTTCATAAGAGCGGACAAGCTTGAAAAGAAAGAAAAGCAAGCAGGAAAAGTAGAGAAAGCCAAAACAAAGAAAAGATTATTTCTAACCGTTCTGCTTGTCATCTTTTTTGCACTCGGTTTTGCTTTAGCAGCATTAATTTTCTACAGGCCGCCAATTGAATTTCCGCTTACTCTAATTCAAGCTGAAAATGTTGAAATTATTCCTGTTGTTGATAGAAATTTCTTTAATGTAACACTCACAGAAATAAATTCTGCCTCGCAGCAGATAGATATTGCAATGTTCGAGTTTCGTTTTTATGAAAATGAAGAGAATAAAGTTAGGCTGCTTGCAGAGGCATTAGTTAATGCAGCCGCAAGAGGGGTAAAAGTGCGCGTTTTACTTGATCAGAGTGATTGGAATCCGAAGATAAGAAAGAATAATGAGCCTACAATAAATTTCTTGCGAGAGAATGGAGTAGAGGCAAAATTTGATAGCGAGAAGAAAACACTTCATGCAAAGTTGCTTATCATTGACGATTCAGTAATTGTAGGCTCAACAAATCTTGGCTTTCACGCGCTTGAGCGGAATAGCGAGGCTGGGGTGTTGATAAAGAGCAAGGAAGTTGCTGATTATTATCGCACTTACTTTGAGCAGTTGTGGGAATAGGTTTTTATTCTTTAGCGTCTCTTTTATCTAATGGCAAATATAGGTTTAGACTTTGACGGGGTTATTGTAGATTCTGTAAGACTTAAAATTAAGTATGCACAAGAACTTTATGGTATTAGCCTATCGCCTGCAGACTGCAAGAAAGATGTGGTTCTTTCTAAAAGATTAATGACAAAAGAAGAATACGACACTCTTAATTCACTAGTGTATGGCACCAGAGTTGGACTACATCTTGACGCTATTTATGATTCTGTCGATTATATAAAAATTTTAAAGGAAAAGCATAACGTTAGAATTATAACTTCAAGATTGAATAGAGAACTTAACACTCCAGAAATCTGGCTGGAAGAACATGGTATTTCAGTTCCTGTAATTTACACTAATCAAAGGCCAAAGAATGAATTCTGCAGCGGATTAGATTTATTTGTCGATGACGATTATCCAAAACTTGAAGAACTTGTGAATTCTGCAGAACATTTAGTTTTATTTTCAAGGCCCTACAATCAAGATGTAGAAATTAAAAACTCAAGAATTCAAAGGATTGATAGTTGGGCATTTTTGTATAAATTCATAAAGGAAACTTTAGAATAAAATGGAATATAAAGAAATCACAAAAGAAGTTAAAATTCCCGTCTTAGGCTTAGGCACATGGGGCATGGGAGGCTTTGAATACATAGATAATTCTCGTGACAAAGAAGAGATTGAAGCAGTACATTTTGCAATAAAACTTGGAATGACACACATCGATACAGCAGAGATTTATGCTGCGGGCCATTCAGAAGAAATTGTTGGAGAAGCGCTTAAAATAATAAAAGGAAAGCGCAAAAACATTTTTCTAGCAACAAAAGTTTGGCCTCACAACTTTTCTTATGCTAATGTTCTCAAGGCAGCAGAAAATAGCTTGCAAAGGCTAAAGACAGATTATATTGATCTTTACTATCTTCATTGGCCTAATCCAAGCGTATCAATTAAAGAAACGATGAGAGCAATGGAGCAGCTTGTGAAAGCAGGAAAAGTTAAACATGTTGGAGTTAGCAATTTTTCTGTTGAAGAGTTAGAAGAAGCGCAAGAAACCTTTGCACACAAAATTGTTGCAAATCAAGTTCATTACAGTTTGTTGCATAGAGAGCCAGAAAAAGAGCTTCTGCCTTACTGCCAGAAAAAAGGAGTTATGTTAGTTGCTTACACTCCTCTTGAAAAGGGCGCCTTTTTGACACTTAAAGATGAGAGAGGAGAGCTTTTAGATGAACTTGCAAAGAATTATGGGAAGACCAGGAATCAGGTAGCCCTTAATTGGCTTGTCTATAGGAAAAATGTTATTGCTATTCCAAAAGCCTCTGATCCCGAGCATTTGAAAGAGAATGCAGACGCTGCTGGCTGGAAATTGGGTGCAGCAGATATTAAAAAATTAGATATAGTTTTTAGCTAAGAGAAAAGTATTTATTAGTAGTTATAGAATTTATTTTATGAAAAAGAGGGTAAAGCAGCAAGAAAAGCGAGCGATTAAGCAGAGGCATGAGCATCCATTGCAAGAATTAGAGTATTTTATTGATAAGTTAGTTCCATTTATGATTGTTGCACTCGCGATCGTTATTTTCTTAGATAATCCTTTATGGAGCCTTGCTGATTTATATAAATATGAGAGTGAAATCTTAATTTTTGATTCTCTCATCGTTTTGATTTTTTCATTAGATTTAATTTTTAAGTGGTTTCATATAAGAAGAACTCTGCCGTTTTTGAAGCATTACTGGCTCGAGATAATCGCAGTTTTTCCATTCTATTTAGGCTTCCGGCTCTTTATCTTCCTGCGCGAGTTTGCTGTAGCAGGAGAGGAGACGCAAAGAATCTTGCATGAAATAGCTTATACTAGAGAAACTAAGGTTTTGAGAGAGGCAGCTGCTGTTGAAAGGGCGGAGGCAGCACTTAGAGAGGCAAGGCCATTTACAAGAGCGTTGCGAAGCATTACAAGAGTTATTCGAATTATTGCAGCAAGAGTTGAGATGGTGCATCAAAATATGCTAAAGGCAACTTATCATTCTAGGGAGAGGAGAAAGCATTAAGAAGATAGCTTCAAATCAGATTGAAACTTAAATAATGTTTATAAAGTAAAGCTACTTTTTTCTTTCATGAAAGAAAAATCTTTTGTTATTGTTCCGCTTGAAGAGAGCGAGGCTAAAAGACTTGCACAAGTTATTGCAAATGACACTAGCAGAAAGATACTTGCCATTCTTAGCGAGGCGGATGCATCTGAAACAGAAATTGCAAATAGCCTTCATCTTCCTATTTCAACAACCCATTATAACATGCAAGCCTTAGTTAGAGCAGGCTTAGTTGAAATTAGAGGCTTTCGCTGGAGTGAGAAAGGGAATAAAATTTTCAAGTATGGTTTGGCGAAGAAGTACGTTGTGATAGCGCCAAAAGGAATTAGTGTTATCAAGAGAGAAATTAAGAATTTGCTTCCTGTATTTGCTCTTGCAGTAGTTGGGACATTCTTGATAAAGTTTTACATGCAAAGGCAAACAGAACTGTTAGCAATTACAAGCCCAGCAAAAGAAGCTGAAGCTCTCCCAGCCGCTGCTTCAGCCGCAGCAGCTGTTGCACAGCCAAATTATGCACTTTGGTTTTTTATAGGAGCAACCTTTGCCATTGTAGCTTATCTTGTAATAATTTTAATTAGTTCGAGATTGAAAGGAGGTGAAAGATGAAAGATACAGCAATAGTTTTAATTGTATTAATTCTTGTTATCGCAGCGCTTGGCGGCTACTTTGTTTTCTCGAAAACTGCTACTGAGAAGACAATAAGCGCAAATGGCAATGCAAGAATTAAAGTAATGCCTGATGAAGCAGTTGTTTACTTGCAGATACAAACCAAAGAT
>CAYICV010000059.1:0-4361 GCA_964362035.1 Candidatus Woesearchaeota archaeon
CCACCGTAAATTAAGCTAGTTGTAAGTCCATACTTAGCTCCAAGAGTTGCCCCTTTTACAGTCGAATGATATCTGTTCAAATCTCTCTTAGCATAATTGCTTACTTCCTTCCATTCCTCAGCCGCAACTACAGCCCTCTCTAAATCGCTAACTACTTCAACCCTTGCCTCAGGCAATTTATGAGCTCTTAAAACTCCGTCAGCAAGAGGCTGTAGTTCTGACTCAGAATATTCTTTTGTTGGCTGGAAGAAATTTATTTCTAAAAGCCTATTAAAATAATCTCCGAGATTATCTCCATTCTTAAAGCCAGCATAATAATCAGAAATAAAGGCTCTTCTCTGTTCTTGTGGGATCTTACTTAATTCTTCAAATTTTCTAATTTTATCTTTTATGATTATACTGGTTATAAATTCAGCATTATTAGGAGCATGAATTCCTTGCAAAGCTAAAGCTCTTCCCCTTAAAGCCGCTCTACTAAAATCTCTGATTCGCTTTCTCGGATCTAATTTATTGTCTAGTGTTTCTGATGTCATTTCCCCTTTATCCAAGCTAAGCGTGAGAAAATTATTTAAGCCTTTCGCGTTCTCCCCTCTCAGCCAAATTTTTAAACTCCTTTTTATTAGTATTAAAAAGAGCCAGAAAAGAGCTAGAAGATGAAGAACCAAGAAATAGCTGCTTTGCTTTATGAGATTGCTGATATTCTTGAGCTAAAAGGCGTAGAATGGAAGCCTCGTGCTTACAGAAAAGCTGCTCAGGGAATTGAAAGTCTTTCTGAGGATATTGCTGATATCTATAAAAAGGGCGGCGTGAACGCATTAAATGAAATCTCTGGGGTTGGAGAGGCTATTGCAAGGCATGTTGAAGAGTATCTGCATAGTGGCAGAGTAAAGAGATGGGAGGAAATCAAAAAAAGCATTCCTCGCGGCTTGGCTGACTTAATGGAAGTAATGGGCTTGGGTGCTAAGAGGGCTATGATTCTTTACAAAAAGTTGAAGATTAAAAGTGTTGCTGATCTTGAGAGGGCATTGAAGCAGCATAAAATTGCTAAGCTTTCTGGCTTTGGTGCAAAAAGCGAGGAAAATATTGCTAAGGGCTTGGAAATTTTTAAGCGAGGAAAAGAAAGAATGCTTCTTGGAGATACTCTTCCATTAGCAGAAGAGATAGTTGAGCGGCTAAAGAAATTCAAAGAAGTACATAAAATTGCTTATGCTGGCAGCTTGCGAAGAATGAAAGAGACTATTGGAGATATTGATATCTTGGTTACAACTTCTAAGCCAAAGGCTGTTATGGACTTTTTTACTTCTATGCAGAAAGTTGAAAGGGTTTTGGCTAAAGGCATAACTAAGAGCACTGTTCTGTTGAGGCAAGGCATTCAGGCAGATTTGCGTGTTCTTGCTGATAATGAATATGGAGCTGCATTGCAATATTTTACAGGAAATAAAGAGCACAATATTAAGTTACGCGAAGTGGCAATCAAAAAAGGTTTCAAGTTAAGTGAGTACGGCCTTTTTAAAGGCAGCAGAAAAGTTGCAGGCAGAACAGAAGAGGAAATCTATAAGAAACTTGGCATTCGTATGATGCCGCCTGAATTGCGAGAAGATACTGGAGAAATTGAAGCAGCAAAGGCAGGAAAGCTGCCAAAGCTTGTTGAACTTAAAGACATTAGGGGAGATTTGCATGTGCATAGCAATTACTCTGATGGCTCAGATGAAATCAAAAAGCTTGCAGAAGTAGCTGCAAAGCTTGGCTATGAATATCTTGCATTAACAGACCATAGCAAAACAAGAGCTATTGCTCGCGGCTTGGATGAAAAACGCTTGCAGCAACAATGGAAGGAAATTGATGCACTTAACAAAAAGTTAAGGGGAATTAGAATTCTCAAAGGCACAGAGGTTGACATTCTTGCTGATGGCTCTCTTGATTACTCTGATAAGATTCTGCAGAAGTTTGATATTGTTGTTGCTTCTATTCATAGTGGCTTTAAGACAGCTCAGAGACAGATGACTGAAAGAGTGATTAAGGCACTTGAGAACAAATATGTAACAATTTTTGGACATCCAACTGGAAGACTTCTTAACAGAAGGCCTGCTTATGAAATTGATATCGAGGCAGTTTTTGATGTTGCGGCTGAAAAGAAAAAAGTTCTTGAGGTAGATGCTTTCCCTGATAGGCTTGATTTAAAATATACACATATAAAATCTGCTGTGGAAAAAGGAATTAAAATTTCTATTGATACAGATGCGCATAGCATTAATCATTTTGCTTTCATGAAGTATGGAGTTGCGCAAGCGAGACGCGGCTGGGCTGAGAAGAGGGATGTGATTAATACGCTAAGTTTAAAAGAGCTTCTGGGATATTTAGAAAAAGGCCAAGCGAAAGGCTTATAAATAAATTATATATAGTATAATTAAAATGGCACAATTCAAAGCTATTGTCAAAAGATGGGGAAATTCATTAGGTGTAGTTCTACCGAAAGGAGTAATAGCAGAAACAAAGATTAAACCAGGACAAGAAGTAGAAGTAATACTGCCAAAAAAAGTTGATTTGAGTAAGATTTTCGGTACATTAAAAGATTGGAAAAAGCCAACGCAGAAGATTATGGAAGAGATTGATAAAGGATGGGATGGAAATTAACACTTTTTTTCTTGATACATACGCTTTAGTAGAGATCGCAAAAGGCAATAAGGGTTATACCAAATTTTTTCGAGGCAGGAATGCATTAAACAATCTTGAGGTAACCACAAAGCTTAATCTTATGGAACTGTATTATTCTCTACTAAGAGGGTATAATGAGCAAATTGCAGAAAAGCATTATAGTTTTTATTCTAGAATTTGTATAAATATACCAGATAAAGTAATAATGGAAGCGATGAAATTTAAGTTAAAATATAAGAGGGAGAAGCTATCTTATGTAGATTGCATTGGCTATGTACTATCAATAAATTCAGGGTTCAAATTTGTTACCGGAGATCAGAAATTTAAAGACTTTCCAAATGTTGTGTTTATAAAATAAAGGCATCATGAAGAAAACACCAAGTCACTAACAGCAAAGCCAATAAGCCTTATTTTTCTTTTCTCTTTTAAGAATGACTTCAGCAGTACTTTTGCCCAAGCTTTAACTTCCTCTTTCCTCAGGGGCGTTTTAAACTTCTTCTGCTTCGTGTGAGTCTCAAAATTTGAGTAGCGAACTTTAACAATTATCGCTTTGAATTTAATTCTGTAGGATGCAGCTTCGTCTAAGACTTCATTTATTAAATCATTTAAAGCAGCGAGAATGAGTTCTTTTTCTGAGATATCTTCAGCAAAAGTTGCCTGCCTGCTAATGCTTTTAATTTCCCCATCTTCGCTTACCTCATCTTCGTAAATGCCTCTTGCTTCTTCGTAGAGCAGTAAGCCAAATTTTCCAAATATTCTTTCTAGTTTTTCTCTCTGCGCAGCTGCGAGCTCGCCAATTGTTTCCACTCCTAACTCTTTGAGAGCTGCTTCTGTTTTAGGCCCAACTCCAATTAACTTCCTAACGCTTAGTGGATAAAGAAAGAGTTTAACTTCGTGCGGCTTTACAACGGTTAAGCCATTAGGCTTTTGAAAATCACTTGCAATCTTTGCAATCAGCTTATTCTGAGAGATACCGATGCTGCATGTTAAGCCAAACTTCTTTTTAATTTCAGCTTTCATTCCTTTTGCAAGTTTTTCTGCTCCTTCATAGCCAAGTGATGATATGTCAAGAAAAGCTTCATCGATACTTATCTGTTCAAATTTTTTTACCTTCTTTTGCAGTAGTTGCATTATTTGCTGTGAAATTTTGGTATAGTATGCCATATCCACGGGCAAATAAATCGCATGCGGGGCTCTTTTGTATGCCCAACTTATAGGCATGCCGCTATGAATTCCGAATTTGCGTACTTCGTAATTGCAGGTGCTAACAACTCCTCTTCCCTTCCCTTCTTTTGGGTCTGCTCCTACTATGATTGGCTTGCCCCTTAATTCTGGACTTCTTTGCTCTTCGCACGCTGCATAGAAGGCATCTAAATCAACATGCATAATTATCTTGTCCATGTTATCTTGTCCATAAAATCTTGAGGCTTAGAAATATTTTAACGTTTTCTGTTTCTTATTTCTGCGTTTCTGCGGTTTCCATTAATCAAAACCTTTCAAGCTTCTTTCTAAATTTTCTGTCAAGATTAACTATAGTATTGAAAGTAACATCAGATATCATTCTTAGCGTAGTCTCATCAAGATAGATGGCTTTATCCTCTTTATTATGATAATGTTGAAGCAGCTTAGGAGTTGGAATCTCATATTTTGGAATGAATAATGCCAGGATATTCCTCGCAATTAACTGAAGAGACTGTTTTTCTACA
>CAYICV010000060.1:0-4342 GCA_964362035.1 Candidatus Woesearchaeota archaeon
GATTCTCTAAGCACAGTAAAAACGCCCCTCATTTTCTACTCAGACCCCGATCAATGGGAGCCTAAAGATTTTTGGCTTCTCTATGGGAAGATTAAAGATTATGATTTAATTGTTGGAAGAAAGCGGAAGAGAGCAGATCCTTGGCATCGCAAATTTATTGGTTGGGGGCATGCAACACTTGTTCAATTTCTCTTTAAGTTGCCAGTTTTTGACATTGATAGCGGCTTTAAGTTGATAAAGAAAGAAGTGCTACATGATGTTTTGCCAGAAATACACACACTTAAAGATGGTTTTCAGACCGAGCTAACAATAAGGGCTTACTACAAAGGTTACAAAGTAGCGGAAGTTCCAGTTACTCATAAATTAAGGCCTACTGGCACTGGCACTACAAGAACTTTCTTCTTCTCCAAACTACCAAAAGTCATTGCAAGGCAGTTCTTCAATTTGCTTAAGCTAAGGCGAGAATTGAAGCAAATTAGCACTTAATCCCTTTCCAAAAAATTTATAAATTTTGTTTAGCTTACTATTTAATGACCAGACAAAAGAGAGCTGTTGTTACAGGTGCAGGTGGCTTTATTGGCCATCATCTTGTGAGAAGGTTAAAGAGAGAAGGTTATTGGGTGAAAGGAGTTGATATAAAATATCCTGAATTTTCACGAAGTGTAGCTGATGAGTTTCTGATTCTTGACTTACGCAGCTGGGACAATTGCTTAGAAGCTGTTCGCGGCGGAATAGATGAAGTTTATCAGCTTGCAGCAGACATGGGAGGAATGGGATTTATTTCATTCAATAATGCTAGAATCATACATAGCAATATGCTGATTAATTTACATATGCTCGAGGCAGCTAGAATAAATTACGTTAGAAAATTCTTTTACTCTTCTTCTGCATGCATATATCCAAAATACAGACAGATGGAAACAGATATAACGCCTTTAAAAGAAGAAGACGCATATCCTGCAGATCCAGAAGATGCTTATGGATGGGAGAAGCTGTTAACAGAGAAAGCCTGTGAATATTACAATAAAGATCATTTAATGGATGTTAAAGTTACAAGATTCCATAACATTTATGGCCCTGAAGGAACTTTTGAAGGCGGAAGAGAGAAAGCACCAGCCGCACTAGCAAGAAAAATTGCTCTTGCTTCTGATGTCGGAGAAATTGAAATTTGGGGGGATGGTTTGCAAACAAGAAGTTTTTGTTATATAGATGATTGCTTAGAAGGAATAAGAAGATTAATGGAATCTGATCACAACCAGCCGCTTAACATAGGCAGCGATAGATTAGTTACAATTAAAGAGTTTGCTGACATCATTTCAAAAATAGCAGGTAAGAAGATAAATTACAAATACACTCATGGTCCACAAGGGGTAAGGGGAAGAAATTCTGATAACACAAAATGCTGGCAAGTGCTTGGATGGGTGCCACAAATTCCCTTGGAAGAGGGAATGAGAGTTACTTATGAATGGATTAAGAAGCAGCTAATAGCTCAAGGAAGAATTAGCGTAGAAAAACCAACAGCAAAGGAAACCGAAGTTATTGAGGAAACTTAACTAAATCTTTTTAATACGAAGGCTTAGAATTGAATTATGATGCAAAATAAAATATCTGTTATTGGTTTAGGAAAGCTAGGTTTATGTTACGCAGCATGCTTTGCATCTGCTGGCTTCAGAGTTATTGGTATCGATCTAAATAAAGAAGCTGTTGATGCAGTCAATAGAAAGCAGCCACATATTTTTGAGCCTGACCTTAATGAACTTTTGCAAGAAAATCCAATCGAGGCAACAACAGATTTTGCAAGAGCTAAGGAAACAGATGTTACTTTCTTTATCGTCCCAACCCCAAGCATGGCTGATGGAAATTTTGATAATAAATATCTTAAATCTGCTTTCGAAAGCATACTGCCGCATGTGAAGGATAAGTATCATATCTTCTCAATTGTCAGCACTGTAACTCCTAGTTCTCTTGAGAATGAAATCTTACCCATAATAAAGAGAATTACAGGAAAAGATACTGGCAATTTTGGTTTATGCTACAATCCCTCTTTCATTGCTTTAGGAGATGTAATAAGGAATATCTTCTACCCAGACATGATTTTAATTGGAGAGTCTGATACAAAAGCTGGCAACATTTTAGAAGAGATTCACAAGAAAGTTTACAAGAATAATGCGCCAATCATGCGAACAAATATAATAAATGCAGAAATCGCAAAAATTGCTCTTAATGCGTACATCACGATGAAAATAAATTTTGGGAATCTTATTGGAGAGATATGTGAGAAGGTTAAAGGGGGAAATGCTGATGAAGTAGCAAGAATAATTGGCACAGATTCAAGAATTGGGAGGAAATATTTAAGTGCTGGCACTGCTTACGGCGGGCCCTGCTTTCCTCGCGACGCGATTGCATTTGATTCATTCGCAAAAAAACATGGAGTAGACGCAAAAAACGTCAGAGCAACTCATGAAATGAATGAATATCAAGCAACAAGAATTGCAGAGCTTGCAATAAAAGAGCTTGGAAATTTGCAAGGGAAAACAATTGCAATTCTTGGCGTTTCATATAAGCCAAAGACTAATGTAACTGAAGAATCTGCATCCATCAAGCTCGCAGAAGAGTTGATAAATGCAGGAGCAATAGTCAAACTACATGATCTCTCCCCAATTAATTTAAATCTAAATGGAGCAACATTGCATAAAGATATTGGAGAGGCCTTAGCTGATTCAGAACTTGCAGTTATTGCTTTGCCTTCAGAGGAATATAAATCTCTTAACTCAGAGATTTTTCTCAAAAATATGAAAGTTGCAAGAGTATTAGACTGCTGGAGAATAAGGCAAGACTTAAAAGACCACAAAGAAATAAAGTATTCTGCTGTAGGGATTAACAATAACATAAGTTAACAAGTTAACCAACAAAAGGATTTGAAGTAGGCATTCTTCTTCCAGCCCCAAAGGCCTTTTTTGTTATCTTTATTCCAGGAGCTGCTTGCCTTCTCTTGAATTCTGCATTATTAATTCTTTTTATAATGTCTAACACAAGCTCCTTTGCATAACCTTTCTTAACTAATTCATCCATGCTTGTTCCATTTTCTATAATCTCATCAACCAAAGGACTGACAATTTCGTAGTTAAATGGATCGAATTGCTCTTCCCTAAGCTCCGCCGAGGGCTTTTTCTCCAAAACCCCTCTTGGAATTATCTCTCTTCCCTTCTCTTTATTATAAAAAAATGCCAATTTGTAGACTAAAGTTTTACTTACATCACTTAAAACTGATAATCCACAACTCATATCCCCATAAAGAGTGCAATAGCCAAGAGCCATCTCTGTCTTGTTTCCTGTTCCAAGAAGTAGATAGCCAAACTTATTTGATTCTGCCATTAAAATATTTCCTCTTATTCTTGCTTGTATATTTTCTTCTGTTACATCTCTACTCCTCTCTTTAAATTCCTCCTTCAGCGTTTCTTCATAATCCTTAAAGATGTTTTCAATAGGGATTATCTTAAATTGAATTCCAAGCTCCGCTGCCAGCTGCGCAGCATCATTCTTGCTGTGCTCACTTGAATAACGAGAAGGCATTGAAATTCCAATAACATTTTCCTTTCCTAAGGCTTCTACTGCGATGCACGCTGTCAATGAGGAATCTACACCGCCACTTAAGCCAATTGTCGCTTTTTTGAAGCCATTTCGCAGAGCATACCCCCTAACAGCAGCCACTAATGCATTAAAGTCCTCTTTATCAGGATTAAACTCTGGAAGAGAAATCTCTTTTCCGAGCAAACTCTCTTCATCCAACTCAACCATAACTAAATCTTCCTCAAGTTGCTTGCCAATCCCAATTAATTTCCCTTCACTATCAAATGCCAAGCTCTGTCCATCAAAGACAAGCTCTCCCTCATAACCATCCTCTACTCCTACACCGTTAACATAGATTATTGGTAAGCTATTCTCTTCAATATGCCTCTTAATCAAACTCATCCTTTCTTCTCTTTTTTCTCTGTAATATGGTGATGAGGAGATATTAACTATAATTTTAGCGCCAATCTCTCTTAAATTTCTTGTAACTTTAATATCATAGTTATCATCCCATAGATCTTCACATATTTCAACACCTATAGGCAGGTTAATATCAAAAATTTTCTGGCTTGTTCCACACAAAAAATATCTTGCCTCAAAGAAAACGTCATACTCGGGAAGTAAAAGCTTATGCTGAATTCCAAGAAGTTTATCATCCCTTATTACAGCAGCCGCATTATACTTCCTAATCCCAACACTCGGTCTTTCATCTTCGTAATAATCAACAAACCCAACTATAACAGAAATTCCATTACTCACAGCCATAATCTCG
>CAYICV010000061.1:0-4278 GCA_964362035.1 Candidatus Woesearchaeota archaeon
AGCTGATGATTACATAATTGTTGGAAGTAGCGGAGTATTTGCTGTTGATATTAGCAACGCAAGAGAGCCAAAGGTAACTGCAGAGGGGACATTGTTTAGATCAGCACTTTCTATTGACGATTAAAATAAAATTTAATTTTTCTTCCTTTTTGATTCAGTATATACTCTATTTACTTTATATGTAAAAGAAATTCACTAATCAGTTAATCAAACTTAAAAGAAAAACTTAAAAACCTTTTTCCATTTTTTATAGATGCGACAAGAAAATTATCAAGTCTTGGATTCTAGGTTGGGGGAACTTCCAAGGAGCGAAGAGAGGAAAATCCGTAAGTTGAAGAAAGAGTTTCCAACTTTAGATATCGTTGTTAGTTCCCTTCCAGAAAGCGCTTGGAGAGAAAAGGGATTGAATGGAAGCAGTATAGTATATCGCGCTAACAAAGATGAAGACGCTCTTCAGGAAATTTATTTTAGAAACCCAGAGAAAAATCTAAGTTTGCGAATACAATTAATTGGAGATGCTGAAGCACAAAAAAGAGCCTACAGTCTCATGGCGCCATCAAACGCAAGATCAATAAATGGAAGATATTTGGTAGAGAATGGAAGTAAGAAGAACGGCCATAGCAGATATAATGGACGCTATAAACACAGATAAATTCACAAATATTCAATATAAATGCTGAGCTGGCTTTCTTTGGTTGGAACAATTATTAGGCCATAACCTTTTTCTAGGGCAATTATATCTTCAACTTCCTTAGTGTTTGCATATTCTTTAATAAATTGATATGTTTTTCTTTTCGTGTATTGCTCATACTGTTCCTTATCTGGAACTAAGATAATATCTGCGTTCTCTGTTGTCTTAATTTGCAACCTTATTGTTACAGTGATGCTAAGACTACTCTCTTCTGGATAAAGTTGGTAGAAGTAAACAAACCTTGGCAGTATTGTTTCTTCAGTATGCGAGGTGGTGCAGATGTGATTTGCTGTTACAAAACATTCTCGCTCTTCACAATAAATGCCAATTCCTGCTCTTGTAATATTTGCATCAAGAAGATTTTTGCGATGGCCTGGACTTTCAAGCCAGCCGGTAACAGCGCGCTGAGCAAGCTCGTCTGTTGGATTTTTGCTTTCTATATAGAAAATGTTTTCTGAACTACAGAAGTTAACGATTTGAGCTTGCTCTAATCTGCCATCAACACTCAGGCCTTGAGGATTTGTGTGATTCAGGAAATCGTGCAGGGCCATATCTTTGCCATGCAAGAATGCAACATTTGCTATTGCCTCGCTCCATTGCAAAGCAGTTAAATTTCTTTTAACTCTTTCAGCATTCATTAAGTTAATGGTTTCTTTTTCTACTAAGTAAAGAATTCTTTCGGGTAATGCCTCTTCTGGCAGGATCACAAGTTTCTGCTCTTCCACTTGCGTGCCTTCGGGAAGATTGATTGTAATTTCGCTTTCTTCAGCGCCTTTCTCTGCTGGCGAGACAGAAACTAAGGGAGAAGAGGGCAGATAAAAGATGAAAAGGTAATAAGTGATGTATGCGAGACCCGCTATAACAATCAACGTAAGCAGAAAGATGATGGCTGCTTGTCCTCTTTTTTGCTTTCTTTGTTTTCTTCCTTTTCTCGCATCCATAAGAAAGAATTAAAAAGTCTTTTATTTAAAAGTTATGATGAAAGTCAATGCAGATATTGTAGAGGATTTGTTTGGCCTTTTCTTATTTGCCATTGTTATGATTCTCATTTTCGGCTTGTTAGATAGTATGGTAAGTAACCCTGCTTTTGAAAATACTGCAGCCTTGAATGCAGTTGGCTTTGCTAAAGCTGGAGTCGTGAGCTTCCTAAGGAATTTCCTTCTTGTAACAGCTATTGCAATTCCTGTTGCTGTTGTCTACTTTGTAATTAAACGAGAGTTTTTTGAGCGGGCGTAATTTGCTTTTGATCCAGGGCGGTTTTTCCTCACTACGCATAACACCTCTTATGCGAACCCTTTTGCATATATAACTAAAGGTTTTTGCTTTTGCTTAAAAGGTTTAAGCGGCCTCTCTTGCTTGGTTTGCGACTGTGCTTATTCTAACTCTCACTTTTATTTCTCGATTTCTAAAGCGTATGCTAACATTCCCATTGCTGTTGCTATTCTGTATGTGTTTTGGGGGAGTGCCTGGAGCTTTTCTGATCTTTTTTCATAATTTTCTGCAGCTATACTAAGGAGTAAATCGCCCCTGATATCTAGTCCTTTAATTATTGGTACCCTCTTTACGTTGGGTACGTTGGATATGTTATTTACAATGTTTGTATACGTCTCTATTATTTTTCGGCTATCTATGATTAGTAATACGTCTGCGTAATGTGTTGATCCCCTTAAAACGTCTTCGATAGATGAATTTGGTATCGAATCTTCTTTGATAAAATAAGAATAGCCGCCTAAATTTTCCATGGCAATTTTGAAAATTACCCCCGTTGCAAGGTGTTTGATGTTTTTATCTGAAGAGAAAATAGCTAAATTTCTGTTTTTACAGCACTCTGAGTAGGGCCAAACGTGCCTCTGCCAGATCAGAAATCTTGCTTAAAACTTTTTGCTGCTCATCTTTCGTGCCTAGATCTATCAAATCCATGCGTTAATCAAGAACGAAAAACTTAAATAATTCACTGCTGAAGTCTTATCATGGCTTTTTTCGATTGGTTGCTTGCAAAAAAGAGGAAAAATTTAGAGGCTGAAGTAAAGGAATCTTTCTCGCACGTGAAAAAAGATATCTCTAAGATAGGAAATTGGATCTCTCACTTTCATGATAAGCATAAAAAACACGACGAAAACATTCAAGCGGTGTTAAAAAGAATTGAAAATTTAGAGCGTGATGTCTCTGAGATGAGAAATTTAACAGATTTTTTTATTTCTGGCAGCCAAATTTCACCATTTAGTAGGCCTTTAAATAGGCTGTCCAAACAGCCTCAAACAGCTGTCCAAACAGGGGGTGTCCAAACAGCTGTCCAAACGCCTGTCCAAACAGGCAAACAAACAGGTCCATTAAGAAATTTAACGGTGATGGAGAGAGCGGTTTTGTTAGTTTTGCTTAACTCAAAAGAAAAATTAAGTTACGAAGATATTTCAGCAGTGACTGGAAAGGACAAATCAACTGTAAGAGGACAGATCAATAATATAAAACAAGAAACCGAGGAGTTAATAAATGAAATGTTAGAAGAACGCGGGAAAAAAAGATTTTACATTGAAGAAAAAGTAAAAGAGAGGATTCTGGATGCAATAATTATATCGAGAAAAAGGCCTAGAAGTAGCTTGATGATAGAAGAAAGGGCCGAGAAGGGACGTAGAAAAAGGCAAAAGTGAGGGTTTTAAGCGAACTTATTAGTTAATTCTAGGAGTTATACGAACTAAAAGAGGCCATGTGGCTGGCATTAAAAGAGACAAAGTGAGAGAACTAAGCGAACTGATTAATGCTGATTAATGCTAAATGAGAAAAAGGGAGAGTAGGATCTTCTTGCAACTGAGTAAAAGTGTGAGAAGAGGCAGGCGAGAAAAGGGAAAGGTGAAAAAGGAGAGCTGGTTAAATAGGTCAAAGTGAGGCTTTTTGAGGTAAATTTGTGAGAATTAGGCTTTAATTCTTACATTTCGTTTAACCGAAGATATTATGAAGGGCTTGAAGTGGGGGAATTTAGCCGCTAATTCCTGTTTCATACTATCTCTCAACAAGTCTAATTAAGCTCTCTAAAGTCTCGATTTTGCGCAATTCAGGCGCTATTTTCAGTAGAATTAGCCTGTTATTGACGCGCTCTTTTATTATAGGAACTTTCTTAGCTATTAGTTTGCTTATATAATCCCTTAGCGAATTTGGAGTTAGATTCGCCCTGCTTGCAAGATCTGCATAGCTGACTGACCTGCCAAGTTCTTCCTCAAGCTGGTATAGTAAAGAAAAAACGTAAAACTCTTGTTTTGTTAAACCTCGAAAGACATCATACAATTCTTTTTTCATTCTTTCTATTGCTTCAAGCTTAATTATCTTCTTAGATTTTGATGTCTCTAAAGTGTCTTTTTCAGCCTTTTTCGGCACATTGATGTGCCGAAGATCTGTTGCCTGACTATTGCCTATCTGTTGCCTGAGTGCCGAAACCCCCTCGCTTCCGATGGAAACTTCTTTTTTAAGGCTTAATTCGTTGAAACTTGGCGCTTTAGTCTTTTTCGGCACGTCTTCGGCACTCGACCCAAAATTCGGCACTTCGGCACTTAATTCGGCACTTAATTTGCTCTCAACATAGCTTAAAATAGCAT
>CAYICV010000062.1:0-1564 GCA_964362035.1 Candidatus Woesearchaeota archaeon
GCAAGTCTTTTAGGATCAATTCTTGCAAGCTCCCTTCTGTTTTGTCCTGAAATAATCCCAATCCAAGCATTCATCTGCTTTATCTCCTGCATGGCAGTCTCAGGGAAGTAAGTTAGCTGTTGCTTGGATGCATACTTGTAAAAGTAATAAGCCTGCTCGCTTAACGTAATTCTTGTGAATGGAATTGCGCCTTTCAACACAATCTGCTTATAAAGTTCCAATATAAGAGGAGCTGCATCTGCAGAAGCATCGATCAGAACTTTCTCGCCCTTCTGCACTCTACAGGAATGCTCAATCAAGATTTTAGCAAGCCTTTCAAGTCTGTCATCTGCCATTTTCTCTTCCTCTCCTTTTACACTCTGATTTTAGCTCCTAATATGCTCTTTATTTAAATCTTTCTTTGAATACTTGCTGCACAAAATTCTGAAGCGTTCGCAACCATTCGCATTAGAATAAGCAAACTTGGTTATCTTTACATGATAATAACCGAAAAATACTTATAATCTTCTTTCTACGGAAGTTCTACGGAAGAGCATGGCAACGGTAACAAAAACAGAAAACGAGAGTAAGGGCTTAGAAGTAAGAGAAGGAAGAACTGAACTTATAGTTCCACATTTAGGCGAGCGACTTGTCTTCGTCTACCCAGCCAAAGGCCCAGATACCTATTTTCGAATAGCAGAACAACTGCAAGAAACAGACTTACAACAACCAACAATGGAAGAAACAGCTTCTCTTGTATATGCAGCCTGGCAAAATCCAGACAATAAATATTCACGAGATATAATCAAAAAGTTAAAGGATTTCCAGTTATGGGGGTTTACAGGCATCTTATATGTTCCTGACGAAGGAGCCTATATACAAGACAATCCAGAAGTAAGAGAAGGAAGAATATACATGGACAAAGAAGCTTTAGAAAAAAGACTAAAAAAAGGAGATTCGAGAGTGAGATATGTAGAATCCGGAGCATACAGAACAGGCCAACAATCAGGTTTTAATTTAGAAAGAAATCAATTTGTTCAAGCTCTAGCAGGAAAAGAAGGAGCCAAAAAACTTGCAGAAGTTGCAAGCAAATATAGATACAGTCCATATCTAGTTCTTGAAAATACAATTGAAGAGTCAACGGCAGTTTCAGCGTTGGAAGTTGCACAACTATATTCGTATAGTTCGGGTTGGCTCGACAGTGGGCTGCAGGTTCTCTGCTGTTCTGAAGCCGGCTTGGGTTTCGCGTTTGGAGTAAGTAGGAGAAAGTCTGGCTTGCCAGCACGCTGAAAATAGTAGTGCAAGATTTATTCTAAGAATGTCATTCGAACAGAATGGGCCCGGTAGGATTCGAACCTACGATCTCTGCCTTGTAAGGGCAGCGTCATTTGTGGAACCTTTGGGTTAAACCTTTTCCCAAAAGGTTTACCACTAGACCACGGGCCCTTTAAAAGCTAAGTAAGCAGATTTAAAAAATTATTTAAACATGTCCTTGCATGCAAGATAAGGCTAAGAAGGTTGGGATGGCTAAGACGACTAAGAAAGCTTATGAGCATGCGAAGACGCTCAAACTAAAATTCTGTCC
>CAYICV010000062.1:1664-4223 GCA_964362035.1 Candidatus Woesearchaeota archaeon
AAATTATAACTAAAAATTTATATAGCATTCTCTGCTAGCATGAAAATGGAAAGATATTATGAAGAAACAGATGAAAGGGCTGTGCCTAGAGTACCAGAAGAAGTAAAGAGGGAAGTCGAGAAAGTCAAGGCGAAAATAGAGAAGTTAAGTGCTGAGATAGTTAAGAAATTCCCTTACATTCTCGCTATCGGTTTACTTCCTCCAATGCCAAGACAGCAACAGCAGCAGACGCAGCAGCTGCAGGAGCAAGAGCAGCAGCGAGGGCAGGGACAAGTGCAGAAGCAAAGGCAAGAGAAGCAAGAGCAGGAGAGGCCAAAACCTGAGATAATTATAATTTTCCCAGATGATAAGATTAAGGAGATTAAAAAAATTGAGAAGGAAGTAGAGGAAATTATTAAGAAAAATTCACTTCAAGTTGCTTTCTTTACTCGATCTCCTCAGGAGCTATGGCAGATGTGTTTTGATGGCCATTTCACTGAAGTTGAAAGAATAAGCTTGTCGTATTCATTACATGATAAAGGAATCCTCTCTGCTTTGCGAGTTGCAACAATCCACAAAGATCTTGTTCTGCGAAAATTTGAGAAGTATGTTGTTAGTTATGTAATCGCAGGCAGCCTTGTGCGCGGACAGGCAACAAAAACAAGCGATGTTGATATTTATGTTGTTATTGATGATACTGATGTTAAGCGTATGCCACGCTTCGAGTTAAAAGAAAGACTTAGGGGAATGATTGCTGCTCAGGCTTTTGAGGCAAATGAAATAGCAAAAGCAAAAAACAAATTATCTCCGCAAGTTTATATTCTTACCGAGTTTTGGGAGAGTGTTAAAGATGCAAATCCTGTTATATTTACTTTTATCAGAGATGGCGTACCTTTGTATGACAGAGGAGCTTTTATGCCATGGAAACTTCTTTTGCGAATGGGAAAGATTAAGCCAACTCCCGAGGCAATTGACAGTTTTATGATGTTAGGAGATAGAATGAGTAAGCGTGTCAAAGATGAGCTTTTGCGAATTGCAACTGAAGATATCTATTGGGGCGTTATTACTCCTTCACAAGCTGCATTAATGCTTTATGGTTTGCCTCCTCCTACCCCTCTTGAAACAATTAGCTTGATGGAAAAAACTTTTGTTGAAAAGGAAAAGATGCTTGAGCCTAAATACATTAAAATTTTGGAGAAGATTGTTGGCATTTACAAAGATTTCGAGCACGGTAAAATAAAAGAAATCAAGGGTGAAGAAATTGATAGCTTACTTAAAGATTCAGAAGATTACATTAAGCGACTTAAGGAACTTGTCAAGCAGATTGAAAAGCTTGCAGGAGAGAAGACAGTTATGCAACTTTATGATGATACATTCTCGATTCTACAAAACATTTTCGGCAGAGAAAGCAAGGGAAGTGAGCAAAAACTTGTTGAGCAATTCAAGAAAGAGATTATTAATAAAGGCGAGTTTGCGCCGAGAAGTTTTAACACACTACAAGAAATAATTAAGGCAAGGGCAGATTATAAGAAGGGCAAGCTTACTAGGCAAGAGATTGATAGAGTAAGAAGAGATGCTCAAGAATTTATTCATTCACTCACAGAGTATACGCAGAGAAAAGAGCTTATTGGTATAGAAAAGACAAAATTGAGAGTTAAGATTGATGGCAGTATAGGAGAGCTCTATCTCTTCGCAGACGCTGCTTACTTAACAGATGCTCACAAGAAAGATGTCAAGAAGATTAATTTTAAGTTAAGGCGCTTAGAAGAAAGTAATTTAGATGAACTTACAGAAAGGCTGAAGAACATTCCAAAAGAACTTGAGTTAACCACAGATAGATTAAGAGATGTTGAAAAGATTTTAGGCAAGGATATTTCACTTGTTTTTAACTAGCTGAGAAAGAAAGACGAAAGGTATATAAACACTTACTTGTAAGTTATAGTAAGTATTGGAGGAATTTAATGGTTGAGGTAAGGCTTGTAATGAGCAAGCACGCCCTTGAACAGGCAAGAGAAAGAGGTATTAGCCTTAATGAAATTAAAGAAACAATACAGAAAGGAGCCAAGTTTATTCAGGATGGGAGAATTATTGCAATATTTCGACACATTAAGATGGTTTATAAAAAATTTGAAAATAAATATTTTATAATAACTGTAATGATAAGAAAATGAATTGTCCAATTTGTGGAGGAAAATTAGAAAGAAGAAAGGTAACTTATGAAGTCTACGGTATAAAATTAGGGAACTTCTTAGCAGATGTTTGCATAAAGTGTGGTGAACAATGGTTTGATGAGAGAGCTGCTAAACAGATAGAAGATTTAGAGAAAAAGAAAGGACTTTTTGGGCTGGGTAAAGAAAGTAAAATAAGTTATAGTGGAAATTCTCTAATCATTAGAATTCCAAAGAAAATCGCAGAATTTATGAAGATTAAAAAAGAAACACCTGTTTTAGTTCATCCGCATGGAAGGAATAAGATAGAAATCGAAATTCAAACATAAAATGCACGGCATAATTGTAAACTTCAGAAGAGGCAGGCATCGCTATAAGCCAAGGCAGTTTATTATTAAAGCTGAGGCTGCAA